>JADFXA010000196.1 GCA_015233755.1 Desulfamplus sp.
AGCTTGATGCAGAGGCTCAACATGCCAAATATCTTGAATTCAATAAAGGCAAAGAGGATATTTTAACTCTTGATCCTAATGGAGAACTCTATGGTGCTGTGATTTTGGCTGCTGGCTGGCGTCCTGACGAAGTTAAAGGCGATCTCTATTCTCATCTTGGAGTTGATCTTCCTGATGTTATTACAAATGATCAATTTGAGAAGATTGCGGCAAAAGGTAAAATTGTAAGACCATCTGACGGTAAAGAGGCAAAATCTGTTGTATTTATTCAATCTCCGGGAAAAGATGAAGATGATGCAGATTTTCCATACTGTGGTTCTGTTACAAGTCAAGTTGCTTTAAAACAAGCAAAATATGTAAGAAATGATTATCCTGACGGTAAAGCGTATATCATTTATCAGCACATGAGGACTCCAGGTCTTCAGGAAAATTTCTATAAAAGTATGCAGCAAGACAATGGAATTTTTATGTCCAAAGGTGCTGTAACCAGCGTTACTCAAAGTGGAAGTGAGCTTGTTGTTGAAGCTCAAAACACCTTGCTTGGTAAGAATCTGAATATCAAAGCAGACCTTGTTGTTCTTGCTGCTGGAATGGTGCCTGTAACGGTTGATGACCCAATTGTCAACCTTGCATACAGACAGGGACCAGGATTTAGAGATAACGCAATTTTTGGTGGTTATGCTGACTCAAATTATATCTGTTTTCCTTACGAGACCCAGAGAACTGGTATTTATGCTGCTGGTGCAATCAGAAGAAGCATGACAATTGATGAATCTATAGAAGACGCAACTGGTGCGGCTCTTAAGGCTATTCAATGTATAGAGTCTGCAAACAGAGGTGTTGCAGTTCATCCAAGATCAGGAGATATGTCATTCCCTGACTTCTTCTTTCAAAGATGTACACAGTGTAAAAGATGCACAGTTGAGTGTCCATTTGGTGCATTAGATGACGATGCAAAAGGAACTCCGAAGGCAAATCCAACACGCTGCAGACGTTGTGGAACTTGTATGGGTGCTTGTCCTGAAAGAATTATCAGCTTTGCTGATTACACCATTGATAGTATTGGCTCTCAGGTTAAAGCTATCAAAGTGCCATCTGAAGATGATTTTGATGAGCCACCTTTTAGAATTCTTGCCCTTATCTGCGAGAATGACGCTTATCCAGCTCTTGATATGGTTGGTATGAATAGAATTGACTATTCACCTGATGTAAGAGTTATACCTGTTAGATGTCTTGGTTCTGTCAACACTATCTGGATAAAAGATGCTTTGGCTCAAGGTATGGATGGTGCTATCCTCATTGGCTGCAAACACGGTGATGACTATCAGTGTCATTTTGTCAAAGGCAGCGAACTTGCACAGGTAAGGCTGAAAAAGATTGGTGATGCCCTTGCAAGCCTTGCCTTAGAAGAGGAGCGTGTTCGTTTTGCAGAGATTGCCATTGACGAATATGATAAACTTCCTGAAATTCTCAGCTCTTTTGTAAAAGAACTTGAAGATTTAGGCCCAAGCCCATTTAAGGGATTCTGATTTTTGAAATAAACACCTTTCAAACTAATTAACTGCTTTGGAAGGTGTTTATAGTATTAGTATTATCTAATAATATTGGTTTTCTATTTATACAATTTTAAAAAGTTAGAAAACCTATCATATACTGACTTAGGAGGTTATAGCAGTATGAGTGAAAAATATTTTGTTCAACCTGATCTAAAATTCATAGACGAAATAACTGGTTTAGGTGCAGAGACCCTTAAAAAATGCTTCCAGTGTGCAACTTGTTCGGTTGCTTGTCCAATTGCCCCTGAAAACAGCCCTTTCCCAAGAAAAGAGATGATTGCAGCATCTTGGGGATTAAAAGACAAGCTGATTCCAAATGCTGACATTTGGCTTTGCCATGAGTGTGGAGATTGCTCTGAACTTTGTCCAAGAGGTGCAAGACCTGGTGATGTACTTTCTGCTGTGAGGTATGCAGCAATTAACGAGTATGCCCAACCAAAATTTCTTGCAAATGCGGTAAAAGATCCAGAAAAACTACCATTCCTGCTTGGAATTCCAGCTATCTGGTTTGCGATCCTTGCTTGGGTTACTATGGTTGGTGGTGATACCATGACAAAACTTTTCCACAATATAGGCTTAGAGTGGTCTCATGGTGGACATGATGTAATTGCCCATGCCAATTTTATCTCAACTTGGCTTGTTGATCTCACCTTTGTCCCACTTGCTGGATTTGTGGTAATTGTTTTTGCACTTGGTCTTCACAGATTTGTAAGGGATATACATGCAAATGCTGTTGCAGGAGGTAAAACTGATAAAGATAGCATTGATCCTAAAGGTTTTTTACAGGCTCTTATTAAAGTAATTCCAACAATTCTTAAACATGATAAATTTAATAAATGTGAAGCTAATCAAGATAGAGCTACAGCTCACATGATGGTTTTATACTCTTTTATTGCTCTGTTTGTAGTTACTAATATCTTTTTTGTGGTTCTCTATATTTTTCATATTCCAGGACCATACTCACAGCTTAACCCTGTAAAATGGCTTGCAAACATCAGTGGTGCAGCTCTTGTCATTGGAAGTGCATTGATGATCAAAAACAGGCTTGAGAAAAAAGATCAGGTATCTTCATATAAAGATTGGTATATTTTAGGGCTTGTATTTGCTCTTGGTCTAACAGGTCTCTTAACAGAGATGACAAGGCTTGCTGGTTCTGAATATCTATCATATTTCATCTATTATTTGCATTTGATTGCTATTTTTAATCTGTTCGCATTTTTGCCATTTTCAAAAATGGCTCATTTAGTTTACAGATTAGTTGCACTCTCTTATGCAGAGTATGGAAATAGAAAGTAATAAAAATAAAGCTATTGTAGAAGTATTTTATGGTATATCCCTTTTGTAATAACTAAAGGGAGTTGTTGGTGTAAAAGCCGAAAGATGATATTTTTAAGGAGGTAGAGTTTTGGCACAAGGAACAGTAAAATGGTTTAGCGACAAAAAAGGATTTGGATTTATTGAACAAGATGGCGGTAGTGATGTTTTTGTTCATCATACAGCAATTGTGATGTCAGGGTTTAAAACCCTTTCAGAGGGAGATAGAGTAACATTTGACATTGAACAGAACGACAGGGGACCTGCAGCCAAAAATGTGGTAAAACAGTAGTAGATTCCTCCATAACAATATCAGGTGTGAAGTTATCGATTCTGTAATTCAGGTTCACATAATTCTTTAGAAAAAAATTTAGTAAACAAGAGGGGTGAAAATATCAATTTTCACCCCTCTTTTATTTTTCACTCTCAAATATCTGGCACTGCTCCAAAGAATTAGGCTGCGGGAATTTTCATCATAAGCAGCTCTTCAATGCTTAATTTTCTATCTATCAAACCCTCTATCATAGCAGGAGAAGATTTTTTATACTTTGTTTCAAATCTCTTGGCTTTAAAATTGATGCATTGACGAAAAGCAACGCATTCATCAACAAAGTTGTAAATTGCCGTTATCCAATTAATCTGGGCATCATGGATATCGACTCTCTTTGAGTGGCATTGTGTCTTTCTCGCAAGACGCTTATTATCTTTGCGATAGTTGCTATTACGACTTTCAACATAGCTGGTGTTGATAGTCTTTCCCCTTCCTTTAGATTGAATAATATCAAGTATTTCCTTCTCTTGACCAAGAATCACTCGTGTCTCCAATCCAGTCAACTTTCCTTTTTGCTTATTCTTTATCACTTGAGCATACTTGAGTTGTTCGTCAACTTTACGAACAGGATTACAAGGACGTCCTTTCCCTGAATAATGAACTGGGACAAGTGTAGAATAGTTCTTTGCAAGTGGTTCTTCATAACTGCTCCAGCCATCAGATATAAAAAGAGGTGCTTCACCGTCACTATCTGCTTTGATTTTAGCTATAAACTTATCCGCCTCTTCCTGATTCCTTGGACCATTATGGACTGTATGAATAAAACCACTGTCAGGCAAGACATTTACAAAACCCCATCTATCTCCACGATCTTCCTTGCCTGTCTCATCTGCTCTAACATTTGCTTTTTTTTATAGATAAATGACCAAAATTCATCTATCTGGCATTGCGTCAAATGCATATTTTGTTTCAAATAGCTGCTTAATGCTTCTACATGCCCAGAGGCTTTAATAATCCAGCTGGATATTGTTTCAGATTTCACTCCTTTAACACGGAAAATTGCATTCACTCCCATTCCTTCTGATAGCAGCAACAATACTTCCAACACCAATGATAATGGTTTCTTAAGATTATAGAACATAGTTCCTTTACTTATTACCCAACTACTTTTACAACTTTTGCAATAAACCTGCTTATTTTTACGACTCTTTATTCCTATATTCCCCGCATCCTTTTTGCCGTAATCCACACAATCTTTGTTTAAACAAAATTGCTCTTTTTTGTATTTCTCAAAATCTAATGCCATCGGAGTCTCCTTAATTAGTCGTTATCTTCAAGGAGACTTTTTAACTCTTTCAGGCAATTGTCATCAACATCCTAATTCTTTGGAGCAGTGCCAAACTTCATTAATAACCAATAAATTTTTATATTGAATCCGCTCAAGAACAGAAAGACCATGCTCTAATTTGGAAATATTGTCGATGGTTTTAAGATTTCTTTCAAGGTATCCCAGCTGCTTGCGTATGGCCTTGCGTTTTTTCTCTTTTGACAGTTTTTTACTCTTTGATGTTGATAGAAAATCTCTGATTCTAATGTTTTTTGTGGTTTAGTTAAAAAACGAGGCATAATCGGCTAAAA
>JADFXA010000197.1 GCA_015233755.1 Desulfamplus sp.
TGAAATTATCTTATATTTTATTTCCCACCAAACATCTCATCAGTAATATCAACTGTAATACTATCACTTTGTAGAATAACGTCCATCTTTCCAAACATTATGGGAAGATAAGTGGTTGCAAAAAATTTGGCATTGGCAATTTGACCTTTATAGAAAGATTCATCTTGTTTTTTTGAACCAACCTTAGATGAATTAATACTATCAAGATTTTTTGCCGCAACCACAGCTCTCCAAAGAAGCATCCAAGCCATAGTGATATCGCCTGTAACTTCCATAAAAGAGTAGGCATGAGAATATGCCGTCATCAGCTTCTCTGAACTTGCCATCTTTGCTATGTGCAAGGCTGTTTGTTCAATTTTTTTGATAACGCCTTCTGTTTTTTGAGCAAGTTCCGCAAGTTCGCTTATTTCTTCCGCAGTTTTGATTATTTTTCTAATTTCAGAGACAAAATTATTAAATGCTTCGCCATTATTTAGACCAAGTTTTCTGCCCAAAAGGTCCATTGCCTGAATACCGTTTGTCCCCTCATAGATTTGAGTGATTCTACAATCTCTTAAATACTGCTCCTGTGGATACTCTTTTGTATAGCCATATCCGCCATACACCTGAATTCCAAGGCTGCAAACCTCAAACGCCTTGTCTGTCACATATCCTTTACCAATTGGGGTTAAAAAATCTATCATACCTTGATAATATCTCTTTTGCCCATTTTGATCAGAGATATTATTAACATTGATGTTTTTAGACTTATCGCCTTTAGAGGCTTCATCGATAATACGGAGTCTATCCTCACACATTCCAATATAAAATAGAAGACTTCTACACCCTTCTGTATAGACTTTCATGTTAAGAAGCATACGCCTAATATCTGGGTGTTGAACAATTGGAACACCAGAAGCTCCTTTCTCAGCAAAGTTATTTTTATCAGCAGATGTCCCTTTTACACTATGCAGCAGATGTTTTCCTTGAACACGCTCTCTTGCATAGTTAAGAGCATTCAAAAATGAGGCAGATGCACACCCTAAAGCCTGCATGCCAACATCAAGGCGAGCTTCGTTCATCATAACAAACATTGCCCGCATACCCTTATTTTCTTGACCAAGCAGGGTTCCTCTGCACTTTCCACCGCCTTTTCCGCCAAGAGTGATTGAGCATGTAGGGCTACCATGAATTCCCATCTTCTCTTCAATTCCTGTACAGACAATATCATTTGGCTCCCCAAGAGTGCCATCATCATTTACCCAAATTTTTGGAACTAAAAATAGAGAGATGCCAGCAGTTCCAGCAGGAGAGCCTTCTATTCTTGCCAATACAGGATGAATGATGTTCTTTGTAAGATCGCTTTCCCCGCTTGAAATAAATATTTTGCTGCCTGAAATCGAATATGTTCCATCTTCATTTTTGACTGCTGTTGTTGTCAATGCTCCAACATCAGAACCAGCTTCTGGTTCTGTTAAAAGCATACTTCCGCCCCACTCTCCTGAATACATCTTTTTTAAGAACAGCTTTTTTTGTTTATCTGTTCCAAATCTCTCAATTAACTTTCCAGCCCCATGACTTAAAAGAATGTTTAAGACAAACGGAAAGTTTGCCCCGTGAAAGTAGTTTTTAACAGCAAGTGAAACTGTTGAAGGCATACCTTGACCGCCCCACTCTGGCTCATCACACATTGCTATCCACTCACCCTCTCTAAAGAGTTGGTAAATTTTGTGGAATGGCTCTGGAACTTTAACAACACCTTTATCAAATTTACAACCCTCTTCATCTGCAATTTTTAAAACTGGCAACATCTCTTTAATTGCAAGATTGCGAGCTTCTGATACAATCATATCAACTGTTTTTTTGTTAAACTCTGCAAATTTCTCATGTCTACAAAGACTTTCAACCTCCAACTGTTCGTGAAGGACAAAATCAATATCTCTGCGATCAGCAACTATTTGAGCCATAACCCTCCCTATTTCTTACGAAAATATATTTAAAACAATCTTTATTATTTACATAAAACAAACAAATTAGACTTTAGGGATTTCGTTTATCTTTAAGAATATTATTTGATATGACAATCCGCTGAATCTCTGAAGTTCCTTCATAGATGGTAAAAACCCTTGCATCGCGGTAGTATCTTTCAACATCATAATCTTTTGTAAAGCCATATCCACCGTGAAGCTGAATCGCTCTTGCAGTAATTTGATTGACCATTTCAGATGCAAATAGCTTTGCCATTGAAGCTTGAGTTGTAAATTTCTCTTTTCTATCTTTCATGGCTGCGGCTGATAAAACAAGCTGGCGTGCAGCCTCAATTTGAGTTGCCATATCTGCAATCTGCCACCTAATTCCTTGATGTTTTGAAATTGCACACCCAAACTGTTTTCTTTGGCGGGTATATTTTACAGAAGCGTCAAAAGCAGCCTCAGCAACTCCAAGTGATTGAGCCGCAATGCCAATACGTCCGCAATCTAAGCCAGACATAGCAATTTTAAATCCATCACCTTCTTTACCCAAAATATTTTCTGCTGGCACTCTGCAATTTTCAAAAATAAGGTCTGTGGTGTCAGATGCTCTTAATCCCATTTTATCCTCAATATGACCAACACTAAACCCTTTAAGATTTTTTGGAATTAAAAACGCGCTGATACCTCTGTGCCCGGCAGCTTCGTCGGTCTTTGCAGTAACAATAACTACGCTACAATTTTTTCCAGATGTTATAAATCTTTTTGTGCCGTTGATAATATATTCATCTTTATCTTTTACGGCTGTTGTGGTTTGGCTCACGGGGTCTGAACCTGCTTCTGGTTCTGTTAGGGCAAAAGCCCCAATTATCTTTCCTGATGCTAATGGAGTTAGAAATTTTTTCTTTTGCTCTTCTGTTCCAAATTTTAATATACTTTCGCACACAATTGAATTTTGAACAGACATAACAACAGAAGTTGAGGCGCATGAATAGGCAATCTCAGAAAGGGCGAGAACATAAGAGATAGTATCAGCTCCTTCTCCACCGTATTCAGGAGGCACCATCATACCCATAAGTCCAAGTTCACCCATCTGCTTAAAGTTTTTTGATGGAAACTCCTTAGTTTTATCGCGTTCAGCAGCAGTTGGGGCTATCACTTTTCTTGAGAACTCTCTGACCATGCTTTGAATCATCAACTGTTCTTCTGTTAAACTAAATAACATCTATCTAACCCTCCTGATTTTATCTTATATTGTCAGATTTATCCTTAGAAATCGGGTTAAAGGCAGTAGGTTATTATTAGATCTTACCAGCAGCCCTTATATTTTCGTTTTTATCAAGGTGTATAAACTACCACAATAAGCTCTGCGTCAGTATTACCAACATTTTTAAGGTCATGCTTAATTCCAGAGTTAAAATGGAGAGATTCGCCAGCTTTTAAAAGGTTAACATGATCACCCACAGTAATTTCAACTTCACCATTTAAAATATATGAAAACTCTTCACCTTCATGCTGAAAGCCTACTCCTTTATGGGCTTTGCCAGCTTCAATAGTAATACGAAATGCTTTTAGATGTTTGTTTTCAGCTCCCGGGGTAAGTGGAGTGTAGGCATAATTGTCAGTTCTTTTTGTGTATGCCTTGACCCTCTCTTCAGTTGAATCTTCTTGTTCTTTTAACAAAAATCCAGAATCCACACCTAATGCACGTGAAATTTGAAGAAGCACGCCAACAGGAGGTCTCTTTTTCCCAGATTCAATTGTTTCAATAAAATCAATGGATAACCCCGTCTCATTAGCTACAAAATCTTGAGTTATCTTTTTTTCAACTCTTATCTGTTTGATTTTAGTTCCAATAGGAACGAGCTCATCTTTTTTCTTTGCCATAATTTTTCCTGATATTTTTAAGGGCGGCAATCTTGCCACCCCGCAGTTAATTTATTCCGAACGAACACTCAGTCATATATATTTAATAAAAAAAATGTTTTGCTCAAACAAATTGGATTATAGCACTTTTTCGATCCACTTTTCTGTATCTTCTGCCCTGCCATATTGAATATCTGTGATTGCATTGTTAAATTTTACAGCAATATCTCCGGGCTTTCCATTTCCTATATTCATAATCTTATCACCATAGCGAATCTCTCCAACAGGAGAGATAACTGCAGCTGTTCCAGCTCCGAACACCTCTTGTAATGTGCCGTTTGCGTGTGCAGCTATAACTTCATCAACGCTGATTTTACGTTCAGATACATTCATACCCCATTTTTTCCCAAGATGAAGAACAGAATTTCTTGTAACTCCCGGTAAAATACTTCCATTTAACTCTGGTGTTGTCAATTCGTTGTTGATTACAAAAAAGATATTCATTGCGCCAACCTCTTCAATGTATTTTCTTTCAACACCGTCAAGCCACAAGACTTGAGCATATCCCTGTTTTTTTGCCTTTTCTGACGCATAAAGGCTTGCAGCATAATTAACAGCCGCTTTGTATTCACCAACTCCACCTCTTACAGCTCTTACATGCTCAGTAGATATCCAAATTTTTACAGGGTTAAATCCCTCTGCATAGTATGCACCAACAGGAGATAAAATAATAAAATATCTGTAAGTGTGAGATGCACGCACTCCAAGGAACGGGTCAGTTGCGATGATGGTTGGTCTGATATATAGAGATGTCCCTGGTGTCTCTGGTATCCAATCCTTTTCAATTTTTAGAAGCGCTTTAAGAGATTCCAATGCAAACTTTTCATCAAGTTCTGGTATGCACATACCCCTTGC
>JADFXA010000198.1 GCA_015233755.1 Desulfamplus sp.
CATATTTACCTCCCTTCTCCAGATATTGAGTCAGTAATAACATATACGTTGAATCTCAATCTTAATGAGTGAAGTAAGCAAGAAATATGCCTCTTATTTTGCTCCAGCAGCTTTTGCAAATCTTGTATCAACAAATTTTTCAAGATCAATGAGACTTGTCATGATGTTCATCTTATCCATCATGTACCTTTGAATTATATCAAGATCTTCAAGGACAGGAAAAAGCTCACTTGTAGTAATACGGTCTGGTGGATATGTCAAAACTCTTTTAATAACTTCTACATTCTGAGATAAAAATTTTCCTCCAATCACAGCCGCAGGATCAGGCTGGGCGTCAATAGCTTTACCAGACCTAACAAAGCTGTTAGTCAGCTCTTGAACAGCCTCAGGATACTTTGCAATAATTTCATCTCTCATTACAAAGACACAGCAAGGGTGTCCAGACCACAAATCTTTGGAAAGATAAAATTCTTCTCCAAGACCAGAAGCAATAACCTGAGAGCCAATAGGTTCTGCTACAATAAACCCGCCTATTTCACCCTCTTCATCATATTGAAGTGCTTCTGGCATCTGAAAGGGGGCGACAACTTCAAGAGTTACATCAATATCTTTTTCAACAGCTCTTCCTGGTTTAAGACCTTTTTCTGAAAGGAGTCTGTGGAACAGCATATTATGAATTGAGAGCTGATATGGAATAAGAACAGTTTTTCCTGCAAAATCTTCAATTTTTTCAATATTTGCACGTTTATTCTTTACAAGAATACTACCATTTCTGTGGGTAAGCAGCAGTAATTTTATTCCAACTCCAGATTTGAATAGATCCATTGCAGTAGGGGCAAGTATAAAGGCACCGTCAAGAGATTTAAAGGTTAAAGCATCGGCAACTTCATTCCAGCCATTTTTTAGAACAGTCTGAAGAGTGCAATGTTCAAATGTTTCAGCCCCTTTTTTAATTTTTAAATCAGTAACGCCTAAAATCAAATGATCGGTAATTGATAGATGACCAATCTTTAGTGTTGGTTTTTCCGCCATTAAATTCTCCTTATTTTATGCCTATATTTAATTTGTCAATGCCATAAGGTTACTTATAGGATGTCTTGAAATTTCATAGATATATTTTGCAAAGAGTAAATCTTCTTGTGTAGTGATCTTTATGTTTGTCTTTGCTCCTTGCGTCATAAAAACCTTTTTTCCCAATCTCTCAACTAATGAGGCATCATCAGTTGCAAAAAAATTTGCTAATATTGCATCTTCATGCGCTTCAAGTATTAAATCAAGGTCAAATGCCTGAGGTGTCTGAACTTGATATAGATTTGCCCTATCCACAATTCTATCAACAAACCCATTACTATCCATTAGTTTTAATGTATCAACAACAGGAACAACTGGTATGCAAGCTCTATATTTTAAAGCACCTTCTATAGTTCTATTAATAGTCTCACTATCAACAAATGGGCGTACACCATCATGTATAAGAACGATTCTATTTATAGTATTTTTATCTATATTTATACTTTCTATGTCTATATCTCTAAGTTGTGGATTATCATATTCATTTATCTTTTTCAATCCGTTCATAACAGATTGTTGCCGTTCTGCCCCACCTGATACTAAACAGACTTTTTTTTTAAATTCATAAGGCAAAATGATATTATCAAGACAATAATCGGTGTCCTCTTCAGGAATGACAACAAATATACTTTTGACTAAATTATGATTGCCAAATGTAGCAATAGTTCGAGCAAGGAGAGGAGTCCCCTCTATATTAATATATTGCTTGCGGATTGTAGATTGCATTCTAAGTCCTTTACCGCCAGCAACAATCAAAGCATATATTGTATAATTTTCTATTGGTTCAACCATTTTTTCAATAGTTTAAATTTTTTTTAACAGCTTAACCTAAAAATAAAGAAGGACAAAAACTAAATGTTTTAGCTCCTATTTTTTTCTTATCTTAAATAGGATAACTGCTTTGGAAGAGGTACACCTTTACCCATTGAATCTTCGGCATAATTTACACTTGCAAGAATTTTTAAATCTTCAAGAGCCCTTGTATCACCCTCAAAAACTACTTGCTCAATTTCGTCTTTTTTTATTTTGCCACCAGCCCACTGTAGATCAAGCACACTTGAAGCGTCAAATCTATCATTGCCAAGAACCATCTCCACAACACCCCCATAGTGCTGAACAATCTTAGCAACAAGAAGGCTTGGTCTTGTATGAAATCCTCTCTCTTTTGGAATGCCAACAGTGATTGAAGCTCGTTCAATATTTTCGTTCAATATCTCTAATGCAAGACGCTGACCAGATGATAAAAATTGCCACGCATAAAATAGACAATAATTTACGCATCTATCAAGAAGAACATCAGGATCAATCATCTCTGTAAGCTCTTCACTAACCTTTTTATAGACATCTTTGTAGTCAACATCAAACAGATGGCGCTCATAAAAGTGGAGCAATCTTCCCATTACTTGAAGAATATGAAAAGCAACTGAAAAATGGCTTCTCAATTGCTTTAATTTTCTATTTCCATGAAAAAAACCACCATGTATTACATACGAATCAAATGAAGATTGAAGGTTGTGCAAAAGCATCTCAAAACGTCTGATTCCAACTTCATTAACCTTAGATGGAACAATTTGACGTATCTGTTCACTTGTATAACGTTCATAAAACGATAATGGTTCAAATGCCTTAATCAGATCAAGAAATTCAGTTGCAATAATGGTTAGATTTTTTCTCTGTTCTTTCCTGTTATCAAGATCATCAATGTTGTGTTCAAGATGCTCTGATGTTGCAATATCTGGAAAAAACTCAGGAGAATATCCTTTTGTAGGAATATCTATGCCAAGATGTTTTGCCTCATCAATTATAATTGGAGCTGCAAGTTCTAATGAACCTTGAATCATCATCAAAGTGTCACGTGATTCATCTACAAAAACTTCATTTTTTCTTTCAAACTGATAGAGCTCAATCCGGTTAAAAATATGTTTTTGAGAGTATCCAGCTAAAGATAGATACCTTACAGCAGCACTCAATTCCCTATAGAAGATCCAAGTTCTATTATTTTTTGCCCCATGAAAATCAAGAAAATCCTCTAATAGATGAGATGCACTTATTAATTTGGAATAGACCTTTTTATTTAAAAGATGATTGGGCTCATCTTTAACATCTAAAATATATAAAATACATTTTAGATATTCAAATGAGAAATGGTTAACTTTTTCTCTAAACGACATTTCAGATGAAATATTCATATTTTATTGTTCATCATGTCTCTTACTATTATAAAAGTTCTGGAATATGCCTGTATAGTTTTAAACGTTTATTTAAAAGTTAGAACTAAACGCTTAAAGCCAAAATCTACATCATATCCTTTTCTGTCTCTTTAACGGCCTCATCAATTCTTTCTGCAAGCTCTTTCGGGAGTCCGTCAATCTCAACATTCAAGAATCCTCTTACAATTGTAGAGACAGCCTCTTCTTCATTTAAACCTCTTGCCATGAGATACTCAATCTCTCTTTTATCAATTTTTCCAACAGCAGCTTCATGGGACATCTCAACACCTGAAGTGTATCCAGATAGTTCAGGAATTGCATGAAGTAATCCATCTTTTAAAATAAGCCCTTTACACTCAAGATGACCTTTTACTCCAGACTCCTTGCCAATAAGATGGCCACGAGAAATAATGGTTCCACCAGCAACAATAGCTCTTGAAATTATCTCAGCTCTTGCACCAGAACCGTTTAAATGCACTATAGAACCCATATCCATGTAAGTCCCTTTGCTTGCAACCATAATGCTGTTGATTCGAGCAGTTGCATTTTTTTCAAGAGTAATAACAGGATTTGAAACTATCGAGCCTACTTGTTTTAGTGATATATAATTTGAGATAAATACCCCGCCCTCATCAATATGAACAGCGGTTTTGGGTCTTACATAGACATCTTCGCCCCAATCGTGAATCATAGTATATTTAAGGGTTGCCCCTTTTTTGACATAAAACTCAGAAACCCCTATATGCAGACCAGACTTCAAGTGATCAGAAGTTGAACAACCTGCAATTATGTGAATTTCTGAATCTTCTTCAGCAATAACTATATTATGAACCTTTTGAGAAAATTTTTCCTTTGCAATGTGGAGGCATGTTTGAAGAGGCTTTGATGCTTTAACCCCTTTTTTGATACCAATAAAATATCCACCTTGATCTGGTTTAATGCTTAATGATTTTGTTATCTCATCTTTCTCATGTGGAACAAGTTTCCAAAGATAGTCGTTAAGCCATTCATACTGTTCAAGAGCTTGGGAAATACCTTTTATCTCAACCCCTTCAATGCTTTTGCTGCAATGGATAATAGAGCTATCTTTCTGTATAAATGTAGCAGCTCTTAATGAATAATCAGTGTCAATTCCGACTCTGACAAACTCTTTTACATCGTTTTGCTCAATAGCTCCAAGATTATCCACATAGCCATAATCTTCTGACAAATTAATATATTTCGAAAAATTCACATCATTTTTTGACATGTTATTTAAATCTCCACCTTTATAACAACGTATTCTGCTCTAACTTGGAAACCTATTTATTATGAATCTACTAGTTATAATGCACATTCTACACAATCTTCATAACCATACTCTCTTATCCATTTTAATATTTCGCGCGCATTTTGAGAACAGCGTAACTGTCCTTTATAAAGGACCTGTCCTTTAT
>JADFXA010000199.1 GCA_015233755.1 Desulfamplus sp.
TCATTATAAAATGACGCCATCTTTTCTCTAAAATTCTTTTCAAGAATAACTTCATAAACGTCACGTCCCATACTCTTGTATTGGCTTATCAACTCTTTTATCTCTTGCTGATGGTTGTATATAAAGCGAGACTCTTCATTAATTGATAGAGCTGCATAATATCCCCAAATATGGCCTACAAGAGTGTTAAGTATTGGGGCAAAATGCTCTTTAACCTTTGGAACCCTGAATACATCAGAAGAGTAGTTGTCAAATCTATCTTCACCTTCATCTGTAACAACAACGGTTGCAGCTTTATGAGCATGAAATATTGCAGTATCTTTTATAATATCTTTAAGAACACTCTCACGAGTTCCAGCAGCACATATTATAATCAATGGCTCTGACGATAGATCAATATGTTTTTTATCTTCAACAAAATCAGATGATATCGTTTTGTAGCAAAGTTCACTTAACTTAATTCTTATTTCATCTGCTGATGTTTTATTTGAACCACTACCTACAGTTGCCCAATAGTTTCTTGATATGGCAAGTTTGAATGCAGATTTTTTTATTTTCTCCTTCATATCAAGAACTTTCTTCATCTTGTCAGGTAGGGTGTTGAGTTCATTTAATTCATCAGTTAAAATTTTTGGAGATATTGCATTTGTGATAGATGCAATATGGAGAGAAAGTAGAGCACCAGCAGTTAATTGAGAATAAAATGCTTTTGTTGATGCAACAGACATCTCAATATCTCTGCCGCTGCTGGTGTAGAGAACTCCCTCAGTTTTAAAGGTTAAATCGGAATCTCTACGATTCACAATCGCAAGTGTTCTTGCTCCTCTTGCTCTTACCATATCTACAGTTCTATTAGTATCTGTTGTGGTTCCTGATTGACTTATAGCAACTACAAGGTGATTTCTCATTGATTCTTTTGCATCGTCATTTCCTATAATGAAAAAACCTGAAAGTTCAGAAGATTTCATTGCCCTGATGTCAAAATTTTGTGAGTCATAACTCTGGGCTTGATAATTAAGATAATACCTAAGAAGATCCGCACACCCTTGTGCCGCAATACCAGCGGTACCTTGTCCAATAAAGTATATCTTTTTAATTAACCCCTGTTTAAGTTCATTTTCAATATGTTCAGGTATCACGGAATTTGCCAGATTCATGGTATAGAGGCCGCTATCTGGTGATACTTTCCATTTGTTTTGAAGAGTTTTAATAACAGATAAGGGAGATTCTGAAATCTCTTTAAGAAAATAGTGTGGGAAATTCTGGCGGTCAATATCTCTTGATGTTATTTCACTGTGCTGAATATTATCCTTACTTATCTCAATTGGAGAGCCGTCATAGGCAATTGATCTTATACCTTCAATACCTCCAGACGAGTTCTGATCAAGGATAAGTATCTGACCTCTTTTCTCACCATTGAGCTTGATAAAATCTTGAGTCTCTTCAACAAGTCCGTAAAGCTCTGAAGCAGTAATATAATGGTTTGGTGCAATACCTGTAAAAATTGCCTGCCCGCTGCCTTTTTGGGCAAGAAAAATTTTACCAGGTGCAAGGTCTGTGTGCATACTAATTGCATGTGAACCATGAAAATCATTTAAAGCAAGCCTGAAAGCCTCTTCAATTTGGTGTCCCTTCTTTAAATAAAGCTCTATTTGAAGGGGAATAATCTTTGTGTCAGTAGTTATGTCAGAGTGTATTGTGTCAAACCTTGACTCATACTCTTTTTTGAGTTCTGGGTAGTTATCAATATCTCCGTTTAAACTAACATGAATAATTCCGCTTTTTTTCACCAATGGATCAGTTGGCGCGTTGTCAACAGGGTGGCAATTTGCCTGAGTAATATCTCCAACAGATGCCCAACGTGTGTGGGCAGATATTGTGCTAAATGATGCTTCAAAACCCGTTAAAATTTGGAGAATCTGATCATTTCTAATTTGGGTTCTGATAAATGCCACATTGTCGCCAAGCGAGCCTATCTCTGCTGCATATTTATAAACTATTGAAATAGATATGTATTTTCCAAGATCGCTGTTTATTGTAATACAATTATTTGTCAAAACAGGCTTGTTAGTTCTTAGTTTAAGTTGCTCATCAAGACCAGATTTAATTAGCTCAATTTTAAATTTTTCAAATTGTTCGTATGTTAAAGTAAAGAGAAGTGATATTCCAGCAGAGTCTCTGCCTCTAACTTCAAGTCTATCAATGCTATTTAGAACCGCATTTATTCTCTTAAAATTTAGAACTTGATTTTTATTTAGCGGTTGGCAGCCAGCTTTGCAAAGAGCTTTAGTATCATAACTATTTTTAACATCACAGGCAGATGAAGCAGATGAAATGGATACACAACCAGCAACTGAAAGTTGTCTAATTCTTATGATATTTTCAAGAATCTCGCGGTTAATACACCAGCAAATATCTTTAAGTTTATCAACTCTTTTAAGTGCAATCTCCACATCTGCTGATTCCATATCAGCTATTTGAGGAGTTATTTGTGCAATCTCTCTTTCAATAATATCAGATAGCTCTTTTCCTATTAATGTGAGCTCTCTCTCTTTTTCTATATCAGCAAAAAGCTCAAAAAAGATAGAATCTGTTTTGAGTAATTTTACCTTATCAAAAATTTTCTGTAGATAGAGAAGGTTCTCTGAGAGTGACTCGCCTTTAAGATAATTCTCTACATTGGTAATATCTGGAAAGCTAACTTCAGGGTTAGTATCACCATCTTTGCCTTTAAATGATATCAATGCAGAGATTCCACAGCAAAAAGTATTAGGTGAGTATGGAAAAAAAATTAAAGTGTTCTCTTTTGATCTATCAATACTTTTTCCATATTCAATGTTAATTGAAAAAATATTATTAATAATTTTAGCAATGGAATTTATTTTCTGTTGTAGTTTTTCTAAATATTTCATTTATTTTTAGCCATTATTTAATTGTTGTGAATTTATTGCAAAATAGTTGTTAAAATACTCTTTAAAGATCAATCTACCATAAATACTTGCCTTTGTGCCTATATATTTGCCATGACCAACAAGAACAGATACTACAATCTGTTGTCTGTCTTGAGTATCTGAACAAAATCCGCTAAACCAATCGAATCTCACCCTATTATCATAACTTGAAAGAGAACCCGTTTTACCACCCATTATAAGCCTTGACAGGACATTATCTTTATCAACACCTCTAAAAGATTTTCTTGCTGTTCCTGTGATTATCGTCCCGTTCATCATCTGCATCATAGCTTTTGCAGTCTCTGGTTTTACAGCATCGTTAAGGATTTCGCTTTTTCTTTTATAGAGCATAACCCCTTTTTCATCTTTCACACATTCAACAATAGATGGTACTGGCGTTTTGCCAGAATTGAGCATTGTGCTTGCAATCATTGCACCAAAAATTGGAGAAATTGTTGTTGTAGTGTTAAAACCACATGCCACTTCTGCCCATTGATATGTATTATCATTTGTAATTGTAAAGGTTGCGGGTCTAAAATTAATCTCTGAATCAACTTCTTGATTAAATCCAAAAGAGCTTGCATATTTTTCAAGAATATCTTTTCCAAGAATAATAGAACCAAGTTTACCAAAAACAGGGTTAATAGATTGTGCAAATGCCTCTGCCAATGTTACTTTATTAAGAAATTTTGTGTTTATATCTTCTGATAGTTGACGTTTATAAAGAGTATATTTTCCGCCACTAAAATACATTGTTGTGGCAGGGCTGTAGCCGCAAGTCTCAACAGCAGCTGATGCTGTAACCATTTTGAAAAGGCTTGCTGCTGGATATTCTCCTTGGGTGCATGGGTTTGTATATGGAGAATGGTTATCAAATCCTGCCATTCCAAGTATTTTACCTGTATGTGGCTCCATAACAACCATCGCAATTATCTCTGGTTTTCCTCGATTTAACATCATAAGTGAATCTATCTGCTCTAATAGAAAACTTTGCAGCCTCATATCAAGACTTGTAGTAATAGTGAGATTTCTATTAATATTTGGAGCAGTTACATTATCGTTAACCGTAAATTTATCTTCTGTAAGATTTAATAGATTATTTTGTTGTAAAATAGATTTTATTTCATTCTTTGATAGAACAAGTGATGATTTGGATGCTTTGGTAGGGTTTGTTGAAGATGAGCTGTCTAACTTAGATTTTATTGCGGCGAGCCTTTTAACAAAAGATGAAGCATCGTTTTTAAAAAATGCAGCCACTTCTGAAGTTACACTCTCTGTCCCTTTTATTAAAACAGGAACAAGTTGTTGCATGGCAAATCCAAGAACAACTATAATTAAAAAAAATGTGATTATCTTCTTTAAGTGATTTGGCTCTCTACGAGAAGGTTCCGTTGAAGAGATACCATTTGTAGATAGGTTTTTCTTAATAGATAGTATATCTTGTTCAATTGGTAATGAATTGGCTCTTGGAATAGTTTTTTTGAGGGGAACACCTTTATTTGGAGTCGGTTTATTTAACACCTTTAAATTTGGGCGTATGTTCTGTCTTGACTCTTTCTGAAGATTTTGCTGAAAATTTCCCCAATACCTCTTTTTGATAGCAGGAAATTCTGAAAACAGTTTTGAGGCCGTTCGTCCTTTGATTCGTCTCATTATTTCACTTGGAGCCATAGTCGGTGGTGCAGACACAAAAATGTATAAATGATCCTTGCTTACAACACCGTTTATT
>JADFXA010000019.1 GCA_015233755.1 Desulfamplus sp.
TGCCCCAATTCCTAAACTTGAAATTTTTAGAGTTGCTGCTGGACACAATAAACCTCTCTTTCTTGATGATAACAATCTTGTTGGCTTTATTACTGATTCAGATTACAGCGTGAATGTTCCTTGTTTTGGGCTTGATGACACAAAATTAGTTGCTGATTTTATTGAGAGAAAATATCTAATATGCTGAAAATTAAGACAAAAATTATATATTTTATTGAAAACTGGAAAATGGTTATTCATTTGCTTTTTAAAACAAAGCGGTTTGGAGTGAATAATAATTTATGGTCGAATCGTGATTCTCTATTTGGTAATTCATGGCTGATTGGTTGGAGTCAGATATTTAAAAACTACAAAATGATCAAAGTGAGGGCATTTTCAGGGTTTATTCCATTAAATCAGGCAATTGACCTTTTTCCAGCACATGCAAAAAAGCATGGTTACAGAGTTATTGACAAACAAAACAAGTGAGATTAGAATACCTATTTTTAGCAATAGCTCATAGCTATTTATAAATTTAGAATCTATCAAAATGCGATGTGAATATATTTAATGAACAAGATTTAGCTAACAAGAAATGAACAGAATTTAATAAACAGGATTAAAATATAATGTCAGAAGATACCAAAAAAGTCATTTACTCCATGATGAAAGTGAGTAAATTTTACGATAAAAAGCCAGTTATAAAGGATATATCGCTTTCCTATTTTTACGGTGCAAAAATTGGAGTTCTTGGTCTTAACGGTTCTGGTAAGAGTTCTTTGCTCAAAATTATGGCTGGAGTTGATAAAGAATACAACGGAGAGACAATTTTATCTAAAGGTTTTTCTGTTGGGTATTTAGAACAAGAGCCTTTAGTTGATTCGACTAAAACTGTAAAAGAAGTTGTGCAAGAGGGTGTCCAAGAGGTTGTTGATCTTATAAATGAGTATGAATCAATAAGTGAAAAATTTGCAGAACCAATGTCAGATGATGAGATGGACAAACTTATTGCAAGACAAGGCGTTCTACAAGAGCAGCTTGATCACTTAGAGGCGTGGGACCTTGATTCAAAACTTAAAATGGCTATGGATGCTTTACGCTGTCCTCCTGAAGATACACCAGTGAACGTAATCTCTGGAGGTGAAAAACGCCGTGTTGCGTTGTGCCGTTTGATGCTTCAAAAACCTGATATTCTTCTTCTCGATGAGCCGACCAACCATCTTGACGCTGCGTCAGTTGCATGGCTTGAACAACATTTAAGCCAATATGCAGGAACAGTTATTGCGGTTACCCATGATAGATACTTTCTTGATAATGTGGCTGGCTGGATACTTGAACTTGATAGAGGAGAGGGAATTCCATGGAAAGGCAACTACTCATCATGGCTTGAACAAAAACAGAACAGACTGAAAACTGAAGAGAAAAAAGAGAGTAAACGTCAGAAAACTTTAGAAAGAGAGCTTGAATGGATAAAGATGTCTCCAAAAGGAAGACACTCAAAAGCCAAAGCAAGAATAACATCTTATGATGAACTTCTAAATCAGGACGTAAAAGATCGCGAAAAAGACCTTGAGATTTATATTCCACCTGGCCCAAGACTTGGTGATAAAGTAGTTGTTGCAAATGGCGTTACTAAGGCATTTGGAGATAAATTGCTTGTTGAGAATATGAATTTTATAATACCTGCTGGTGGTATCATAGGAGTTGTGGGGCCAAATGGTGCTGGAAAATCTACTCTTTTTAACATGATAACAGGGAAAGTGAAGCCTGATATAGGTAATATTGAGCTTGGAGAGACTGTTAAAGTTGCTTACGTGGATCAGGATAGACAGTTAAATCCTGATAAAAGTATATGGGAAGTCATATCAGACGGCAATGAGACAATTTTGCTTGGAGGACGTGAGGTAAACTCGCGAGCCTATGTCTCAAAGTTTAACTTTTCAGGCACGGATCAACAAAAAAAGGTTGGTGTTCTATCTGGTGGAGAGAGAAACAGAGTTCACCTTGCAAGAATGTTAAAAGAGGAGGCAAACCTTCTTTTGCTCGATGAGCCTACAAATGACCTTGATGTAAATACTATGAGAGCATTGGAAGAGGCTTTAGAAAATTTTGCAGGGTGTGCAGTTGTTATCAGCCATGACAGATGGTTTCTTGACAGGGTGGCAACTCATATTTTAGCTTTTGAGGGAGATAGTCAGACAATCTTCTTTGAAGGAAGCTACTCTGATTATGAAAAAGATAGAAAAAAGAGACTTGGAATTAAAGCTGATCAGCCAGAACGGATAAAATATAGGCATTTGACAAGGTAATGGAAAATATAACTGTCGATTCACGAACACTCAAAGAGATTCAAAAACGCCGCACCTTTGCAATCATCAGCCATCCTGATGCTGGTAAAACTACTCTTACTGAAAAACTCTTACTATTTGGAGGAGCAATTCAGCAGGCAGGGGCTGTAAAATCGCGGAAAACAGAAAAAAAAGCAACGAGTGATTTCCTTTCAATTGAGCAAGAAAGAGGGATCAGCGTCTCATCTTCTGTTATGAAGTTTAATTACAGAAACTACGAGATAAACCTTCTTGATACACCTGGACACAAAGACTTTTCGGAAGACACCTACAGAGTTCTTACAGCGGTTGATTGTGCTGTTATGATAATTGACAGTGCAAAAGGTGTTGAGCCTCAGACTCAAAAACTTATGGAGGTGTGTAGAATGCGAAACACCCCCATTATTACATTTATAAATAAATTAGATAGAGAAGGTTTAGAGCCGCTTGAAATATTTGCAGATATTGAAGAAAAACTGCAAATTGAATGTACCCCAATAACGTGGCCCATTGGAATGGGTAAACGATTTCAAGGGGTATATCATCTACAAAAAAATGAGCTTGGGCTTTTTTCTGCTGGCTACACCCCAAAAGATGGTGATGGAGTTGTCATAAAGGATTTAGCAGATAAAAAATTAGATGAATATTTGGGAAATCAGGCAGAAGAGCTAAGAGATGATGTTGAGCTTTTGGAAGGAGCATCTGATCCGTTTGATATGGACGAGTACCTTAAAGGCTCACAAACGCCAGTCTTTTTTGGAAGTGCAATAAACAACTTTGGTGTGCGTGAAATGCTTGATTCGTTTGTTGAAATTGCTCCTTCTCCCAGTATCAGGAAAACTTCTACACGAGATGTTGATCCAAGAGAAAAAGAGTTTTCAGGATTTACTTTTAAGATTCAGGCAAATATGGACCCTGCTCATAGAGATAGAATCGCCTTTTTCAGAATATGCTCAGGAAAATTCACACGGGGAATGAAGGTAAAACATCACAGAATAGGAAAAGATGTAATAATTTCCAATGCCACAATCTTTATGGCTCAAGAGCGAAGTAACATTGATGAGGCTTATCCTGGTGATATTATTGGTATTCATAATCATGGCACAATTAAAATAGGTGATACCTTTACAGAAAAAGAGCCGTTAAAATTTACAGGCATACCAAGTTTTGCCCCTGAACATTTCAGGAGGGTTATACTTAAAAATCCCCTTAAAACAAAAGCGTTGCAAAAAGGACTTTTTCAGCTTGCAGAAGAGGGGACAATTCAGGTCTTTCGACCTAAAATAAATAATGATTACATTTTAGGTGCTGTTGGAGTTCTTCAGTTTGATGTTACAATGTCAAGGCTCATGGCAGAATATAGTGTAGCGGCTGCCTATGAGCCTATTGATTTTTCAGTGGCAAGATGGGTTACTTGTGATAGCGAAGAGAGGCTGAAAGAGTTTGTCAGAAAAAACTCAGGTGCAATTGCAACTGATTCAGAAGGTTGGACAGCATTTTTGACCACAAGCGAATACCAGCTTGGGTTTGCTATAGAGGCGTGGCCTGATATAAAGTTCCATAAAACAAGGGAGTATAACTAATTTTTTGATTATTAGTTTTAAATTAATAAAATTAAAAATAGTTTCACAATATAAATTTTAAGGAGAAAACAAAATGACCGAAAACCGCATTTTTAACTTCAACGCAGGGCCTTCAGCGTTGCCCCTTACAGTTCTTAAAGAGATACAAGCCTCTTTCTTGAATTTTAAAGGTTCTGGAATGTCAATCACAGAGATAAGCCACCGTTCAGGCTTGTTTGATGAGGTGATTAATGATACTGTTGCAAGAACAAGAAGACTTCTCAATATTGACGAAAAATATCATGTTCTTTTTATCCAAGGTGGTGCAAGTCTTCAATTTGCAATGATTCCAATGAACTTTTTAGGCAAAGATTCAACAGCAGACTATGTAAACACAGGCACATGGTCAACTAAGGCAATCAAAGAGGCAAAACTTCTTGAAAAGAAGATCAATGTTGCTGCTTCTTCAGAGGATAAAAATTTTTGCTATATTCCTCAAAATATTGCGTTTAATAAAGATGCCAAATATGTTCACATCACTTCAAACAACACCATAAAAGGGACACAGTGGCATAAATTCCCAGACACAAAAGGAGTGCCAATAGTATCTGATATGTCTTCAGATATTTTTAGCAGACCCCTTGAAATGGATAAATTTGGCATGATCTACGCTGGTGCCCAGAAAAATATGGGGCCTGCTGGTGTCTGCATGGTTATTTTGCGTGATGATATGCTTAAACTCTCTGAAGAACTTTTGCAAAATGAAGCAAAAACATTGCCCAATATGCTTCGCTACAACACTTATTCATCACAAAATTCAATGTATAACACTCCAAACTGCTTTGCTATTTATACTATTCAGCTTGTGCTTAAATGGATAGAGGAAGAGATTGGCGGGCTTGCAAAGATGGAGTCCCATAATCAAGAAAAGGGAAAGATGCTCTATGACTTTATTGACAACAGCAACTTTTACCGTGCAACTGCTGAAAAGGACAGCCGCTCATTGATGAACGTAACCTTCCGTCTGCCAAGCGAAGAGCTTGAAAAAGAGTTTATATCTCAAGCAACTAAAAAAGGTCTTGGTGGTCTTAAAGGTCATCGCTCTGTTGGAGGATGCCGTGCATCTATCTATAATGCCACAACAATGGAAGGCATTTCCGCATTAATTAACTTTATGAAATCTTTTGCAACTGGAAAGTAAAATTAGTAGGAGCAACGATCAGAAAAGTAGGAACAACGATCGTTGTTCCTACAATTTTTTAATATTCTGCAAATTTAAAATAGGAAAATAGAAATTAGGAGAAATTTTTAATGAAAGTCCTTGTAAGTGACAAAATGGGTGAAGAGGGTCTTGAGATATTTAGAAACGCTGAAGGAATTGAGCTTGATGTAAAGACTGGACTAAAACCCGAAGAGTTAAAAGAGATTATTGGTCAATATCATGGTCTTGCAATTAGAAGTGCCACAAAGGTTACTAAAGAAATCATTGACGCCGCAACAAATTTAAAAGTTGTGGGGCGTGCAGGTATTGGTCTTGATAATGTGGATATTCCAGCAGCTACTCAAAAGGGTATTGCTGTTATGAATACACCTGGTGGTAATACTGTAACAACAGCAGAACATGCAATTGCAATGATGATGGCTCTAACCCGTAATATTCCAAGAGCAACTGCTACAATGAAACAAGGACTTTGGGAGAAAAAGAGTCTTCAAGGACGCGAGCTTTTTAACAAGACTCTTGGGGTGATTGGTTTTGGAAATATAGGAACTATTGTTGCAAACCGTGCTCAAGGTCTTAAGATGAATGTAGTTATTGCAGATCCTAATGTTACACCAGAGCGTATTCAAAAAGCTGGCTTTGAGAGCGTATCGCTTGAGGAGCTTTATAAACGCTCTGACTATATAACAATTCATGTACCAAAATTGGAAAGCACAACAAATCTTTTGAATAAAAAGACCTTTGAGATGATGAAAAAAGGGGTTATGATCATCAACTGTGCAAGAGGTGGAATAATCAATGAAGATGATCTCTATGATGCAATTGTCTCTGGAAAAGTTGCTGGAGCTGCACTTGATGTATTTGCAAAAGAGCCCCCCGGAGATATTCCACTCTTAAAACTTGATCAGGTAATTGCAACTCCACACCTTGGAGCATCAACAGAAGAGGCTCAGACAAACGTTGCAGTTGCTGTAGCCAACCAGATAGTTGCCTATCTTACTCAAAACACTGTTATTAATGCAGTCAATGTTCCTTCGGTAACTGGTGAGCTTCTGAAAAAACTTCGTCCATACCTCTATCTTGGCGAAAGAATTGGCAAGATGCACACATTTATGTCTGATGGTCCTATAAAAGAGATAAAAATTGAGTATGCTGGCAATTTCCTTGATCTTGATCTTAAACCTGTAACGCTTGCTGCATTACAGGGTATTCTTACTCCTATTGCAACCTATGAGGTTAATTTTGTAAATGCTATGGCATTGGCAAAAGATATGGGAATAAAAATATCTGAAACAACAAGCCAAGAGAGCGACCATTATATAAACCTCATCAGAATTGTTGTTGTCTATGAAAATAAGACAAACCTTATAGCTGGCACAATTTTTGGTAAAGATGACGCAAGAATTATAAGAATTAATAAGTTCCGTTTAGAAGTTATTCCAGAAGGCTATCTATCTCTTATCCACAATAAAGATGTTCCAGGCGCAATAGGAAGTATTGGAACATGCCTTGGAAATCATAATATTAATATAGGAAAGATGACTGTAGGTAGAGAGGACGATGGAGACAGAAATATAATTTTTATTAAAACTGATACCCCTGTATCTGAAGCTGTCTCTGAAGAGATAAGAAGCCTTGATAAGGTTCACTCTATTATCAATTTTGCATTATAGTTTTTATTTTAAAGGTTGCAAACATTTATTAAAGGGCAGAAGGTAAATAAAATCATCTGCCCTTTGTTTATTTTTTTAAAGTATCATTATATTTTAAAACAAGTTCTTCAAACTTAGCCTCGCGAATCTCTTTAATTGCATCCCATATCTTTTGGGCAAGCTTAGGATTAGTTTCAACAAATTTATTAGATAACATGAGATAATAATGCTTGCTAACAAGAGGCGGCTCTATCTTTTTTATCTTTTCAAATTCAGGTACATGGGATTTTATAAAACCATCAGCAGTAACATTTTGTAATGCAGCCGCAGAAATTCTCTCTTTAAGCAACTTTCTTAAATTCATTTCTGTATTAGGCGCTTCTTCAACAGCTACCCCAATTTGTAATAAATCATCAACAATTGAATATCCAAGAGGCGCACCTACTTTTCTATCATTAATCCCTGTAATGGTTTTTCCATCCCAAGCAACTTTACTATCTCTGAGTACATATAGAGAATAAGAGATAGTTGTTATCCTACGAGAATTATCAACAGCTCCTTCTAATGTTCCATCAATTGTTGGATACCATCCAAGCTCTAACCTCTCTTTTCTATAACTCGCATTAAATATGCCATCTACCGTATTGCGACTTAATTCTAAGGTACAGCGTTTCCAAGGGGTACGTTTTAAAGTTATTTTTAAACCATCAAGTTTATTCTCAAGCATTTTGACCATTTCAACTGCGACACCAGGTTTATCTATAGGTATGTTATCTCCTGTCCCCAGATAATAAGGCGGTTGCTCTTTATCTTCATAGCTAATTGTCATTTGCACTGCATTTGCATTTAAAACAGAAAAAATAACGATTAATGTAGTAGATATTAAAGTGAAAGCCTTATATGGCATATAAAGATTCCTTTAGAGTGATAATATTGCGTTTCCCGATTTTGTTAAGAACAAGTTTAAGAAAAGTATGCCTGTTGTACGGCATTATGAAAAAAATGTATAACGATCAAAAAAGAAACGCAATAGCTATGAAAATAAAGATATGCTCTAAAATTTTATGTTAGCTAATATCAAGATTAATACAAGAGTTTGTATCTGTTTTACAAGCTGCTTCAAATTTTTTAATAGCAACTCTTAGCTCTTTTCTTTTTAAAGCCTGCTTGTTCCTGCGTTTCTCTTCATCTGAGTCTAATATAAGCTCTGGGACTTGAAGAGGTTTTCCAGTTGATTTATCTACAGCAACAAATGTGAGATATGCAGATGCAACATGTCTTGAGGTTCCTTTAAGCAAATCTTCAGCATCAACCCTGACACCAATCTCCATAGATGTTCTACCAGCCATGTTAATAGATGCTTTTATCGTTATCATCTCACCAATAAAGATCATGTTATGAAAATCAATTCTATCAATTGATGCAGTAACAGCAAGGTTGCCTGCATGTTTTATTGCGACCACTCCAGCGGCGTTATCAATCTCTTTCATAACAGAGCCACCATGAACAATACCGCCCGGATTTGCGTCTGAAGGCTGCATAACTCTGGCAAGGGTTACCATAGTATCTTTAACACGTTTGGGTTGTAATTTATCTTTATCCATTATCTATTTATCCTAATACCTTTATGAACCAATGAGTTTTTGAATCCTTAAATCCTTCTTACCCATAAAATTTTAATCTTTAAACACTAATTTACCGCCAAGATGACCAGCAATGCCTGCTGATGCCAACATAATTAAATTTAGAAGTATGAATAAAAATGATAAGTTAGAGGATAAAACTCCAGGATCAATAATATACCACACTACATTAAAAACAGAGGTTATAGCAGTTACAGCAGCAGCAGTTATCTTTATAATAAATAGAGATGTCATTGCTTTGTTATATTTTTTTATCCACTCAACATACCCAGCAAATATAACAAATGGCAAAACAAGCAAAACAAATAGGATGTTCAAAAAGCCAGCAGTTGAAAGCATAGTTATAATACCATCAATTGAACAGGTATTTGTGGTATTATTTGATAAACAGAGCATGTTAAGGATAAATGCCAACACAAAAAAAGTTACAGCTACAGGTAATAGGCCATTTGGAAAATGGACAGAAATTGGGTGAGCATGGTGTTTTACAAGAAAATTTTGAAAAGCAGCATAAAACCTTAACCCCCTTGGTTTACTTGCTTCAATAATTGCTTTTCGTTCAGCAATCTGTTTCTCAAGCGCTTTTATTCTTAATGCGTCTTTTGATTTTTGGTCAATTTCTGATTCAACCAAAATAAATTTTGACGCTGGAGCTTTACATATTGGGCAGCGTTCTGGTGGTTCATCTCCTTCGTGAATATATCTGCAAATTGTACATTTCCATTTTTTCATCTGTTGTTAATCTCTCCTTAAATTGATATGAAAATTAATGTGAAAATTTAACTATACCCAGCAGGGTGATAAATTGAGTTTTTGATCTATTACCAGTATTACCAGATACCATGAACTATTATTAACTAAATTTCAGCGTGTTAGCGTGCATCAATATCAACAAATGTACACTCATTTGGTCCGCAATAATCTCCAATATAAGATGCACCAGGACGATAAAGAGCAGGTTTTGGGGCAGCAAGTGCGAACTGCTCTTCAAGAACGTGGGCAGCCCAGCCGCTTACCCTTGAGATTGCAAAAATAGGTGTGAATAGATCGGTTGGAATTCCCATTGAGTAAAAAAGCGATGCACTGTAAAAATCAACATTTACAAAAATATCCATGTTTTTACGTGCTTTAAAGACCTTTTTCGCTCTCTTTTCAACCTCAGTTGAAAGTTCATACCAGAGTCTATTTCCAACAATTTCTCCAAGACGTTTAGACATAGGGGCAAGAATCAAAGCCCTTGGATCGTCAACTTGATAAACTGCGTGTCCAAGACCCATGATTAAACCACCAGCATTTAATGTGTTTTCGATATATTCATCAATTTTATCAACAGAGCCAATTTTTTTGAGCATCTCCATAACTTGCACATTTGCACCGCCATGAAGCTCACCTGAAAGTGAACCTATTGCAGCAGATATTGATGCATAAATATGTGCCCGAGTTGACGCAACCTGCCTTGCTGTAAAGGTCGAAGCATTAAATGAATGTTCAGCATGAAGAACAAGAGCTGTATCAAAAAAGTGAGCCATCTCTTTATTTGGCTCTTCTGCTTTTAACATATAGAGAAAATTTGCCCCATGATCTAAAGTTTCGTGCGGCATAACAGGCTCTTTGCCATTTCTTATCCTATCCCACGCAGCAATAATAACTGGAATACCAGCAATCAAGCTCAAAGCACTATCTCTAACATTATCAAGAGTTCTTGTTCTCACCTTTCCATCTAACTTAACAAGAATTGGAACTGACGCTTGAAGCATATCCATTGGTTCTGTGTCTGATGGTATATTTTTAAGGAAATTAAAAATATATTCGGGCAGTTTTCTCTTTTCTTTCAAGTTTGCCTTTAGCTCTCTAAGTTCACTATCCTTTGGCAGCCTCTCATATAAAAGAAGGAAAACAATTTCTTCGTAGCAAGTCTTTTCTGCCAAATCAGCAACTAAATAGCCTCGATACAACAGTTTTCCCAATTTACCATTTACATCACTGATTTTTGTGCTTGCTACACTTGCACCTCTTAAACCAGTATCAAGTATTGGTGTGCATTCGTTTTGCATAACAATAAAATCTCCATATAAAAATTGAATATTTGGGATTATATTCTATCTTAATTTTACGCACTTTATCTCAAACCTTTCGAGATTTGGATTATTTTGTCGTATTTTTTGAAATCTTTCGATACCAATAGTTGTCTTAAATTATTTAGAATACCTTTTCTGGAGGTCGTCTTTCAGGAACATATTGAGCTTCAACTTTGCCATTATTCAAATCTGCTGAAACATAGAGTCCACAAAAACATGAGCCATAATCTTTAACATCTTCACTTCTATATTCACATGGGCAAATAATATCTTTATCTGCATCTCTATCTCCACATGCAAGACGACAGGGGCAAGCCATGTAGCCATAGGTTTCTCTATTCTTCATAAGAGAATCAAGCAGTTCATGGACAAGATCAATATCTTTGTTGAAAAAATATCCCTTAGGCTCCTGACTCTTTTTCAAATTTTCATACAATGTTTTAATATCCATATATATTATCCTAATTTATTTAATAAAGTTAAATACCTAATGCTTCCTTTATTTGAGCTTCTTGAAAACCAACTATGACCTTATCGTTGATAACAATGGTAGGAAATGAGCATCTTGGATTTATCTTTTTAATATCTGATATAGTGTTTTGCCTCTCTTCACCAGTTAAGCTGTCAACTTCAACACATTTGAAGTCAATTTGGCATTCTGTTAAAAATCTTCTTGCAGCTTTGCAATGGCTGCATGTGCTAAGTGCATAGACTAATGTTACGTTATTATTCATGGCTTATCTTCCTTAAATTTTAATTTGTTGGGTTATTAACTTTTTGATTAAAAATTAATTAAAAGCATCTAAAATAGAATAACTTAATTTCCAATCTTTTCAAACCAAATTTTACTTGCAAAATTCAATAAGATGCACTACCTCTCGCTTAAAAGAGATTACGAACATAAAATCGTCATTTTTATCCTAAAATTCAATATAGCAAATTAAGATCTATTGCTGTTCCACTGACTTTTAGCAGCATAGTCACAATCAAATAATCTAAAATAAAAATAGCAAGGAGATAAGATAATGAGTGGCATATATAATACTAAAGAAGTGTTCGATAAAGTCGTAAGTAGAGATTCTGGCGAAAAAGAGTTTTTACAGGCAGTGCATGAGGTTTTTGAGTCTGTGAAAGTTGTTATGGATAGAAATCCTGAATATGGGAAAGCAAAAATTTTAGAGAGAATTGTTGAGCCAGAACGAGTAATTATATTCAGAGTACCATGGACAGATGATAGAGGAGAGATTCACGTAAATCGAGGATTTAGAATCCAGATGAATAGTGCAATAGGTCCTTACAAAGGAGGTTTAAGATTTCACCCTTCTGTCAACCTTTCAATTTTGAAATTTCTTGCGTTTGAACAAGTATTTAAAAATGCCCTTACAACATTGCCTATGGGTGGTGGTAAGGGAGGCTCAGATTTTGATCCAAAAGGAAAATCTGACGCAGAGGTTATGAGATTTTGCCAAAGTTTTATGTTAGAACTCCAAAAATACATTGGTGCTGATACTGATGTCCCTGCTGGCGATATTGGTGTTGGAGGACGCGAAATCGGCTATCTTTTTGGAATGTATAAGAGAATCAGAACAGAATTTACAGGAGTCTTGACAGGTAAAAGTCTTAATTGGGGTGGAAGCCTTATTCGTCCTGAAGCAACTGGTTATGGCTCTGTCTATTTTGCCTCAGAAATGCTTGCAACACAAAATAAAACTCTTGAAGGAAAAGTATGTCTTGTATCTGGTTCTGGTAATGTATCTCAATATACTGTTCAGAAAATCCTTGAGCTTGGTGGTAAAGTTGTAACTATGTCTGACTCTTCAGGGTATATTTACGATGAAGCTGGCATAACACCAGATAAACTTAAATATGTTATGATGCTCAAGAATGTAAAACGTGGCAGAATAGGTGAGTATGCTCAGAAATACCCTAATGCCGTTTATACACCTGTTGATCCATCAAAAGATTATAACCCACTTTGGGATCACAAAGCAGATTGTGCTTTTCCATCAGCAACACAAAACGAAATTAACGGTAAAGATGCTCAAAATCTCCTTAATAATGGCGTATACCTTGTGTCAGAAGGTGCCAATATGCCAACAACACCAGATGGGGTTAATCTTTTTATTGATAAAAAAGTCCTTTATGGACCAGGCAAGGCTGCCAATGCGGGCGGTGTTTCAGTTTCTGGTCTTGAGATGACACAAAACAGCATGAGGCTTAGGTGGTCAAGAGAAGAGGTTGACAACAAACTAAAACAAATTATGAAGAGTATCCATAAATCATGCGTTGATGCTTCACAAGAGTATGGAACTCCTGGCAATTATGTAAATGGTGCTAATATTGCTGGATTTGTCAAAGTTGCAAATGCAATGTTGGATCAAGGATTGGTGTAAACTATGCTTCAAACGGGAATAGATTTAGCTTTTATATATACTGGTTGCTATAGAGTATAAAAAGGTTACACAATTATTACAGTCTTAGGAGATGCGGTTTTAACAAGTGAGGGTTGTTATGAAAAACAAATTAAGAACTAATTGTAAAGTTATCTTTTTTCTAACGATTTTTATTAACATGCTATTATCCCATCTTCTAATAAACACATCTTTTGCAAAAGATATAATATTGAATTATCTTATTTTTCCTGCTCCACCTTATATAATTGACAACAGTCAAAATGAACAAGAAAATAAAGGTTTGTTAGAAAAAAAAATTGGTATCGAAGATAGTAAAAATGACAATGACATAAACGACAAAACTATTACGGGTGTAGATGTTGAAATAATAAAAATTATAGCTCAACGTATGAATATGAGACTTAAAATTCAGAGATGTCCATGGAAAAGATGTCTTGTTTTAATGGAATCTGGAGAAGCTGATATTTTAAGCAGTGTATTTAAAAAACCAGAAAGAGAAATATATCTCAATTACTTTGAAACTCCTTACCTAAATCATCTACCCATAGCTTTTTATACCCTAAGAGATAAAAATTATCACATTGAGAAGTATGAGGGTATTTATGACCTAAATACTGTAGTTGGTGTTTTAAGAGGTGCAAGTTACTTTGATAGGTTTGATAAAGATAAGAAAGTTAAAAAATATGAAGTAAACTCTCAAGAACAACTTATTCCGATGTTAATAGAAGAACGTTTTAACGCTTTTGCGGGCTACGTAGATACAGTCAACTATATTTTAGTAACAGAGGGATTTAACCATAAAATTCAAAAGTCAATTTATGAGCACAACGATATATCAAATGTTTATATGGCAATAAGTAAGAGATCTCCACTTGCAAGCCTTATGGTTAAATTCAATGCCGTAAATAACGATTTAATTAAAGATGGCACTATTGACAGGATAATAAAAGAATTTTACGATAAATACCGTGTCGAATAAATAATCTAAAGTATTCAATTTTGAAGTATATAAACACTAAAGAGTTTGCAAAGTGTATTTATTTTAGGAGGTTATTTTAAATGCCTTACCTTGCACAAACTTACGATACAGATAAAGAACGCCTCTATTTTACATCATTTCACGAATTGATGACTAAACGTGTAGCAGAGATTCTTTTAGTCTCAAGTCCTTATGACGCATTTATAATGCAAGAAGATGGACGGCTGTCAGAGAGAATTATCCACGAATACAGAGGATTAAACCTTACAAGGCCGCCAAGGCTTACATGGGTATCTAATGCTGGTGAAGCACTGACAGAACTTCAAAATAGGAATTACGATGTTGTTATTGTTATGCCGCATATTAGTGATATGGATCCTTATGAACTTTGCGCAGAAATAAAAGAGCAGTTTAAAAATATTGCAGTCTATTATTTTGCCTATGATGTTAGAACACTGTTGGAAAATGAAAAATGGTTGAGAGAAAATAGGCAGAAATTATTAGAAAATAAAAAGAGTTCGATTCAAAATAAAAATGGCAATAAAAAAAATTTTCACGAAACTATAAATACCTGCTCTGAGGGTAGAGAATATTGTAACCATAATATTATTGATAGGATATTTATTTGGGGTGGCAATACAGACCTTCTCATGGCTCTTGTTAAAAACCGTGAAGATTTTATGAATGTTGACCATGATACAGCACTTGCCGATGTGCGTGTAATTATTGTTGTTGAAGATTCTCCTCTATATCTATCTTCTCTTCTCCCCTATATATATAAAGAGGTTGTAATGCAGACTCAAGCTGTTATGGACGACTCACTTAATGAAAATGATCGTATATTGAGGATGCGTGCCCGTCCAAAGATTTTAGTGGCTGAAAACTATGAAGATGCCTTACAGCTTTACAAAAAATATCGCAAATATCTACTTTGTGTACTTTCTGATGTTCGCTATCCAAGAGAAGGTCAAGATGATCCAGAGGCAGGAATACGTTTTTTATCCTATATTCGCCAAGAGATCCCAGATATTCCACTTCTTATGTTATCGTCAGAAATTGTTAATAAAGAGAAGGCTGAGAAAATTCCAGCTTTTTTCCTTGATAAGCGTTCGCCCTCTCTTCATGCAGATATAAGATATTTTTTGGTTCATTATTTGGGATTTGGCGATTTTATATTTAGGCTGAACGATGGAACGGTTGTAGCAAGAGCATCAAACTTAAGAAGCATGAGCATTATTCTTCATTCAGTTCCCAGTGAATCTATTGCATATCATGCAAACAGAAACGACTTTTCAAGATGGCTGATGGCTCGTTTTGAGATGCAGCTTGCAAGTAAAATCCGCCCATTAACACTTAACGATTTTCCAACTACAAGACACCTTAAAGAGCATATTAGAACCCTTATTAGAAATAAGTTAAGAATCCGTCAAAAAGGTTTGGTCTCTGATTTTATAAAAGAGGAGTTTGATCCTGAAAGTGATTTTGTAAAGATTGGCCGCGGTTCACTTGGCGGAAAAGCAAGAGGTCTTGCTTTTATTTCAAGTCTTTTTAGAGAAAAATCAGAGTTTCAGGCAAAGTTTTTAAATGTAGATATTACCCTTCCTAAAACAGTTGTGATTACAACAGAAGGTTTTGATGACTTTGAAAGTCTTAATAACACCAGATCTTTTTTAAATACAAAGCTCTTATTGAATAACGATATTGCCTTAAGTGATAAAGAGATAATTGAACATTTTAAAAAAGCAGATTTTCCAGAGTGGCTCTCAAATGACCTTAAAGCCTATCTTAAACATGTTAAATATCCGCTTGCTGTCCGTTCTTCTGCTATTTTAGAAGATGCCCATTATCGACCAAGTGCCGGAGCTTATAAAACCTACATGCTCCCAAATAACCACCCAGAACTTAAAGTTAGGCTTCAACAACTTATTCAGGCAATAAAATTAGTCTATGCCTCTATTTATCAAGAGATGCCAAGAACTCTTGCAAAAAATTCAGTATTTCGTCCAGAAGAGGACAAAATGGCTGTGATTATCCAGCAGTTGTCAGGCACAGTTAATGGGGACTATTTTTATCCAGCAATTTCAGGAGTTGCACAATCGTGGAATTTTTACCCTGTCTCATACATGAAGCCTGAAGAGGGGGTTGCCCATATTGCTTTAGGTCTTGGCAAAATTGTTGTTGATGGAGGGGTTGCTTTAAGGTTTTCTCCAAAATATCCTGAATTTCTTCCTCAATTTTCGTCAGTTGATAATATTTTGAAAAATGCGCAACGATATTTTTACGCTCTAAAACTTACACATAATCAAGTTGTACAAGGACAAAAAGAGACGGACATAAGCAATACATCTAATAAACAAGAGGGAGCAGATCTCTTTAACACCTGTTTTACAAAAGGTTACGATGAGTCATCTGATTGTGAACTTACTAAATTAGATGTTGATGATGCCATTGATCACATTCCCGTAAAAAAATTGCTAAGCTCTTACATTCCAGAGGATAACAGAATAAGAGATTTTTTTACTCAAGATGGCTACCCTGTTTTAACTTTTGCCTCTATCCTAAAATTTAAATCTTTTCCACTTGGCGAAATACTTTCAGAACTATTGGAGATTGGTAAAAATGGAATGGGTTGTCCCGTTGAAGTTGAGTTTGCTGTAAATCTCCATGATAACAAAAAAGCTGAGTTTTCACTTCTTCAAATAAGACCAATGATGGTTGCAAGGCACAATATGGATGTTGAGATAATTCAAAAAGATATTGACAATGCATTTTGTTATTCTGATAAAGCTATGGGAAGCAGCCAGATTACAGAAATTCATAACATTATTTATGTTAAGCCAGACTCCTTTGATACTGCGAAAACAGTTGAAATTGCCGAAGAGATTAATAAGCTAAATGGATTATTTGATATAGAAAACAGTAAAAATAGTGAGCAAAAAGGAGAGTTTAAACAGGGGCAGCAGATAAAATATCTTTTAATAGGTCCTGGTAGATGGGGAACATCAGATCGATGGCTTGGGATACCTGTCAAATGGAGCAACATTACTAATGTTGGAACTATAATTGAGACAGTATCAGATAAGCTGAATGCTGATCCATCTCAAGGCAGCCATTTTTTTCATAATATTACATCATTAGGTATTAACTATCTTGGAGTGCCGGCAAAAGATAAGAACTTTATTGATTGGTCATGGTTAGATGGTCTAAAAGCAGAGGCAGACACAAAATTTTTGAGATATATTAGGCTCTCTGACCCTGTTATCTTAAAAATTAATGGTAGAGCTTCAAGTGCGGTAGTTTTAAAGTCAGCCCAGAGCTAAAAGCTCAGGGCTTAATTGTACAAGCTCTTAAGAGGAGTTCTTTTTAATTAGCCGATGGTTTTAACCATCGGCTGAAAGATGGGCTATATTTCTACTATTTAACCTGAGTTCGGGATAACCTAACTTAACAAAGGATATAAATTTTCCA
>JADFXA010000001.1:0-9632 GCA_015233755.1 Desulfamplus sp.
TGGCAGCAATCAAAACTGCTGATATGCTTCTTGGGCATGATAACTTTTGCGGAAACTATCTCAGAGGTGTTCGTGCTGGAGTTATAGAAAGTTAATTATCTAAGTTCTACTTGTTTTGTTTTATGATATTGTTTTATCCAAAGCATCAATCATCAGACAAAATTGTGTCTCTATATGTATTGAAAGAACAATTTTAGAAGGAGTACGTTATGAAAAAAATATTTATCTCTATCGTATTTGTATTGCTATCTTTATCTATTTGTAATGCAGAGGAAAAAGTAATTCAGGCAGCTGCTGATAATTATCCGCCATTTGTTGATGCTTCAGATGTTAAGGAAGGTTTAGCAATGGTACTTATTAGAGCAGCCTATGCAACCCAAGGATACACAGTAAAACTTGTATTTGTGCCATGGGCAAGAGCTGAAAATATGACTGTCGAAGGTAAATATGATATTCTGCCTGATGTTTGGGTAAATGATAACAGAAAAAAAGTTATGATGTTCAGCGAGCCTTATGCCTCTAATGCTGTAAAAATAATCACTAATGCTAATGATCCTTTTGTGTTTGATGGTGTTGAATCTTTGAAAGGAAAGAAAATAGGAACCGTAAGAAATTATGGTTATAGTATTAATGGTGTTGACATAAGAGAGATAAAAGATTTTACTTGCGAGGATGCTGTAGATATTGCTACAAATATTAAAAAATTGGTGGGTAAAAGATTTGACCTTACTTTAGAAGACGAGATTGTTGCTCGCGTAACAATAGCGAATCAAATTCCAGACCTTCTTACTAAAGTAAAATTTTCAGAAAAAGCACTTTTTTCAAATAATTTGCATGTAACTGCTGGGCTAAAAAATCCAAGACATAAAGAATTTATTGATGCGTTTAATAAAGGACTTGCTGAAATAAAGGCAAATGGTGAATTTAAGAAAATTTTTGAAAGTTATGGTGTAAAAATAGAGTAAAATTTCATATATTAAACTGTAGATACTCATGGCTGTCGGCTATTCGTCTCTACTTGATAAAATATAAACAAAAAAGGCAACTTCTAAAAGTTGCCTTTTTTGTTTATGACAGCAAAGGATCTATTGGGCAACTATTATAAAAAGCTTAAAATCAAATATATCGGGACGTGTTGCGGATATAAAAAACTTTTCAAAGATTATTGAAGATGTTAATCTTTTATTAATTATTATTACATCTGCGATTGAAGAATAATTAATTGTAAGATTAGTAATTTAAAAATAAATTGTTGATAACAAGGTCATGGAATACAATGCACGGCGGTGTATGAAGCAAAATTTAGTCATGGCATCTGCCCAAAATGTTTATAAAATATTATCTTGAATATTATGAATAAACAAAACACAATAAAGAATAATAAAAGACTGATATGATTCAAAATAATAAACTCAACAACTTACCTGAAACTTCAACTCATAAACCATCAAAAAGATATTCAATAGCATTTCGATTGACGTTAAGCCTTGCAATAGCCGTAGCTGTTATGTCGTTATTAAGTTCAATAATGATGTATTTCAATGCTAAAAAAGATATGGAGAATAAACTTGAACAAGAAGCTGATAAAAGTATTGAGTTTATTGCTGGTATCCTCGCATTTCCTTTATGGAATTTAGATTACAAAAATATAGAAACAATTGGAGTCACTCTTTTTCAAAATGATTTAATAGCCTCTTTAATTATTACAAAACATTCTCGTCAACTTATCTACTCACTCTCCAGAAAAGAGAGTGGAGAAAGATATATTAAAAGGATAAGAGAGATAGTATACCAAGGAAAAAAGCTTGGAGAAATTCAGGTTGAACTGACAAATAGAGAAAATAAAGAGTATATTCATCAATTGTTATGGAATCTTGGAAAAATCACTATATTTATTCTGTTATCTTTGTTGTTTTTTACAGGATGTTTTATTAGGCGATATTTAAAAAAACCTTTGGAAATCCTTAATCTTAATATCAAGGAGTATACTGCCGGCAGGTATAATTCCTGGAAAACTCTTCCTTATGCTGAATTTCAAAATGTTGAGCATGTTCTTGTTGAAATGGAAAACACTATACAACAACAAATGGATTCATTGAGACAGAGCGAAGAGAAATATAGAGTTCTGTTTGAATCATTCCCTCTTGGCATTACTATCACAGACAACGAAGGGGAAATTCTTGAAAGCAATGCCATGTCAAAACAACTTATCAAGATTCCTAATTCAAACCATAAAAGACTATCAATAATTAATAAGGAAGTCTGGACAATTATAAGAGGGGACGGTTCTGTTATGCCTGTTGATGAATATCCTTCTGTAAGAGCATTAAAAGAGAATCGTATTATTCAAAATGTTGAAATGGGATTTGTTAAGCCTAATAAAGATATAACTTGGCTCAATGTAACTGCAGCACCTATTCCTCTTGATAAATACGGTGCTGCTATTACCTATGGAGATATAACAGAAAAAAAGAAGATACAAAAACAGCTTCAGCAAGCTCAGAAGATGGAGGCTATAGGTACACTTGCAGGTGGTATAGCTCATGACTTTAATAATATTCTTTTTCCGATCCTTGGTTATACTGAAATGTTGTTAAAAGATATTTCTGAAGATAGCCCTTTTAGATCACGCCTTGATAAAATTCATGATGCTGCAATGAGAGCAAAATCTCTTGTAAATCAAATTCTTACTTTTTCCCGCCAAGAAAAAAGTGAGCCAATCGTTATGAAAATACAGCATATTTTAAAAGAGGCTCTATCGCTTATGCGTGCCGCAATACCAGCAACAATTGAGATAAGGCAGGATATAAAAAAAGAGTGTGGTTTAATCAAAGCTGATCCTACTCAAATTCATCAGATTATTATGAATCTTGTAACTAATGCCTATCATGCTATGGAAGATAATGGCGGAGTAATGACTGTAGTCCTAAAAGAGATTGAGCTTAATAAACAAGAGGCTCTTCAATTGAATATAGAAAAGGGAAGTCATGCTTGTTTGACAGTATCTGATACTGGAATAGGAATACCTGAAGATGTGATAGAAAAAATATTTGACCCCTTTTTTACAACAAAAACACAAGGCAGAGGCACGGGTATAGGGCTATCAGTTGTTCAAGGTATTGTAAAAAATGCTGGCGGCAGTATTCATCTTAAAAGTGAAGTTGGAATAGGTACAGAGTTTAATCTCTATTTTCCTATTGTTGATAGTCGAACTAAAGAGGAAGGAAAAATTGCAAAACGTTCGTCATTGCAAGGAGGAACTGAAAACATATTGATTGTAGATGATGAAGAAACTTTGATTGAAATGCAAAAAGATATGTTAGAGCGTTTAGGTTATAAAGTTACTGCATGCAAAAACAGTGTTGAAGCGTTAGAGATATTTCGTGAAAATCCAAATAAATTTGATATTGTAATTACTGATTTTGCAATGCCAAATTTATCAGGAGAGAAACTCGCGATTCAGATGCTTCAAATACGTTCTGATATTCCAATAGTGTTATGCACAGGTTTTAGCACTATGTCAGAAGAGAAAATTTTTTCTATGGGAATCAAAGGTTTGCTAATGAAACCAGTAGATATAGAATCTTTTGATAAAAAGATACGCGAGATTCTTAACGCAAATAGACCTATTCAGATAGGTTTGGCTTAAAGTAGTTGTTTATCAATGGATATAAATTAATTTTAATTATCCTTTAAGAAATGTTTATATGAAATTTAATAGAGAAAAATTCAAACGAACAGAGCTTCTACTTGGTTCATTGGCAATGGATAGACTTGAAGAGTCAACCGTTACTGTAGTGGGGCTTGGAGCTGTAGGCTCCCATGTCATTGAATCTCTTGCAAGAAGCGGCATAGGTAAGCTGAGAATTGTTGATTTTGATGAGATTGGCATTAGTAATTTTAACCGTCAACTACTTGCATTGGAATCAAATATTGGCACTCTTAAAACACAAGCAGCCATTACAAGGCTAAAGCAGATAAATCCAGATATGGATGTCGAATGTTTTAATACTCTCTGTCATAAAGAGACATTTGATTATGTATTTAATTCGGATACAGGGATTGTGGTTGATGCAATTGACAGCTTAAATCCAAAGGTTAATATCCTCTATGAACTGATACAAAAAAATATTCCAGTCATTTCAAGTATGGGAGCAGCAAGACGCAAAGATCCATCAGCAATAAAAGTTGGAGATATTTCTGAAACAATGGGGTGTCCGTTAGCAAAATCGGTCAGAAAGAGATTAAGGAGAATGGGCGTTGAAAGTGGTATTCGATGTGTCTATTCAACAGAAATAGCTAAAAAAGATACAGTTTCAGATGAGCTTGAGGATAATTATTTTGATAGCGGCAGGCTTAGAAACCCAATGGGAAGTCTTTCAATGATAAGTGGTATTTTTGGTTATACTGTAGCACTTGAAGTTTTAAAGATTATTTTATACGATTTGGTAGAGTGGTAGTTTTAGAGCCTTAAATATTTAAAAAGCTCTTTGGATAGATGTGAAAATGGTATTGTAGATACTTTAACGTAGTAATGTTGGATTAAATTTTTGAGTAATGAAAAAAGATAATATATTTACCTTTAAAAGAGAGCCTGTAGCTGCTTTTGAGTTCAATGAAGAGGTTACATCTGTTTTTGACGATATGATTAAACGCTCAGTTCCTCTTTATATGGAGAGTCTTAAAAGGCAGTGTCAACTTACTGAACGATTTTATAAAAAAGGAACAAAAATTTACGATCTTGGATGTTCTCATGGCAATCTTGGTATTATGATACATGAAGAGTTTAAAGAACAGCCTTATAAAATGATCGCCGTTGATAGCTCACCATCAATGATTGAAAAATACCGTAATAGATTGGAAGATATTTGTGGTTATAGAGAAGAAAATAATATTTCTCTTGTATGTGGACTTGCAGAAAATATATCTATTTCCAACGCATCTGTTGTTATTGTAAATCTTACAATGCAGTTTATTCAACCCGTAAAAAGAGATGATTTTATTAAAGAGATTTATAATGGTCTTATTGATGGCGGTATTTTGTTGTTGACGGAAAAGATTATCCATCAAAATAAGATAATATCAGATCTTGAGCAGGATTTTTATAAATCATTCAAATTAGAAAATGGTTATTCAGAGCTTGAAATAAGCAGAAAACGCGATTCTCTTGAGAATGTTTTGATTCCTGAAACTATAGAGTCTCATATAAAACGATTAGAAAATAGTGGATTTAATACAATGGATGTTTGGCTTAAATGGTTTAACTTTGCATCAATAATTGCTATTAAAGATAGTAAACTATAAAGATTTTAGATGAAACTAACAGATAATGACAAAAAAATACTTAACGGCGATAATGGTTTAGCTCCACAAAAAGCTATGGAGCTTATTGTTAGATATGGTGAAATTGTTGGTGCAGAGTCACTCTGTTCTGTAACATGGGCAGACCTTTTTTGCGGATGCCATAGCTATCTTGGAGTTGCAAATAGTATAGATTTTGACGAAGTTTTTTCAAAAATGGCTCTTTGCACCAATGAGAAAGCAACTCTTGAGAAAATGGCAAACGGCTGCATCTGCTATTCTGGAGTTGAGCCTGACTGCACTGAAATCCCTGAAAAGATGTTCATGTCTGATGATAAAAAAGCCCTTAACCTTTCATTTTTATCTCGCTTTGTTGATGCTAATGTGATTTTAAGCGGTAACTGTATTCCTTATCTAACAGGATTTGTTCCAATTATGGGTGACCATTTTGTAAGTTGTGAATCAAGTGCTGTTCTATTTATGAACTCGATGTGGGGTGCAATGGGAAATGGAGATGGAATTGAAGCAAGTTTTTGTGCCGCTGTTTGTGGACGCACACCACTTGCTGGTATGCACCTTAAAGAAAAACGTATTGGGACTATTGAAGTAAGAATCACCACAAATCCAAAAACTCTCCATGACTGGGACAATCTTGGTTATGCTTTAGGAAGAAAACTTCCACCTCATTCTATCCCTGTTTTTACAGGAAACTATGAAAAGCCAAATTCAATTATCTTAAAGACCTTTTTTGCATCTCTTGCCTGCTCAAGCGGAACTGAGATGTGTCATATTGTTGGTATTACACCAGAAGCTCCAAGTTATGAAGAAGCATTTAAGAAATCAAAACTTATCGATGGTAAATGCTGTGGCAATAGAAAAGTTGACTCTATAACTCTCTCTATTGAAGAGATAGAAAAGGCAAAGTTATCTTTAACAAGCAAAGATTCATCAAGTTGTCGAACAAAACATATTGATTATATTACAATTGGCTGCCCTCACCTTCATATTGAAGAGCTGCGTGAAGTTGCAAGATTTCTTGATGGAAAAAAGATTCATTCTGGCACCCATGTTGATATTTGGACAACAGGGCCTATGAAATATATGGCAGAAAGATGTGGGTATGCCAAAGTAATTGAGAATGCTGGTGCAAATATTTTGACAGGAGGCTGCCCTTCAAATCGTGGTTATCCAAATGGAACAAAGAAAGTTGCGTTTGATTCGTCAAAACAGAGACAAGATGCACCAATAAATCTTGGAAATGATAACATATTTTTTGGCTCTCGACAGAGCTGTCTTGAATCTGCGATAAAAGGTTATTGGGTTGAATAGTAAATTTCTTGCAAGATTTTAATTACTTGCTTGAGTTTACTGGATAAAAACTTATTACGGTTTAGGCTAAACTCAGTTTATGACCTTGAACAGTATAGATAAAGAGCAAGGTAACTAATAGATGAAAATAAGAGAAACTATTTATGGCAGAGGTGCTGTAAAAGGCGTTGCGCAAGGTGAGGCTCTTATTAGCAGAAAGACTATTATTGGCTGGGGTGGAATTGATATTTACACAGGAGAAGTAATTGAAAAGGGACATCCTCTTGAAGGAAAAAGTATTAAAGATAAAGTACTAATTCTTGATGGAAGCCGAGGCTCAAATGGTTGGTCTCTCTTTTTCCATTCTGCTCAGGTCTCAGGATGTGGACCGGCAGCTTTGATATTTCCAACCCTTGATTCACGGACAGCAGTAACCGCTGCTGTGCTCAATATTCCTTTAGTTACTGATATTAATATGGCCATAGAGATTGATATTTTTGACCTAATAAGAAATGGAGATATTGTAAGGGTTGATGGCAATCGTGGGATAATTGAGGTTATGGAGAAAGTTTATGATCACGGAAAAATATGAAGAGTCTGTTTTGGAAGCCGCAAATTTTCTAAAGAGTCAACTCTCTTTTAATAACTCAAAATTGTTACCTAAAATTGCATTTTTAACTGGAACAGGGCTTGAAAATAGCACCAAGTCAATGAATATATCTGCTAAAGTAAGCTATCAAGATATTCCACATTTTCCTGCCTCAACTGTTGAGAGTCATAGAGGAGAGCTTCTTTTCGGAACAATTTATGGTAAACAAATTATGGTAATGCAGGGGAGATTTCATCTCTATGAAGGCTACTCACCATTAGAGGTTACCTTTCCTATAAGAGTAATGCAGGAACTTGGAGTAAAATACCTCATTATTAGTAATGCTTCTGGTGGGATCAACCTAAAGTTTAAAGCTGGTGATGTTATGATTATTCAAGATCACATAAACTTGACCGGCCATAATCCGCTGAGAGGTAAAAATTTGGATAGATGGGGAATCCGATTTCCTGATATGATAGAGGTTTATGACAAAACACTCGCACAAATTGCTATAAATACTGCTCAACAACATGGAATAGCTATTCAAGAAGGTGTTTATGTTGGACTTTGCGGACCGTCTCTTGAAACTCCAGCAGAGACAAGATTTCTAAAAACAATTGGAGCAGATGCGGTTGGATTTTCAACTGTAATGGAGGCGATAGCTGGAGTTCACGCTGGAATGAGGATACTTGGGCTTTCTACAATAACCAATATCAATAACCCTGATCTCCCTGAAAAAGCCACGATTGAAGATATAATAAAGATAGCTAATCAGGCTTCTAAAAATATTAATATTATATTAAATGGTGTGCTTGAACAAATCTGACAAGTCTTGAAAAATATGAGAAACGATTTGGTCTGCTTTTGATAAAGATTTAAGGAGAAACGCGACTAAGATGAGTGAAATCGTATTAATAAATATCAGCGGAAAAGATAGAAAAGGTATAAACTGCCGTTTTACAAGTATTCTTGCCCAATATAATGTCAATATTCTTGATATTGGACAATCTGTAATCCATGAAAATATTTTACTTGGTATCCTTGTAGAGATTCCTGTTGAGGGCGACTTTCCAGCAATATTTAAAGATATGCTTTTTGAGGGTTATAAGCTTTCATTGCATATTGATATTCAATCTGTTCAAAAAGAAGATTATGAAAAATGGGTTAATTCTCAGAGACGAGAGAGGCGGATAATAACTCTTTTGGGTAAAAAAATAACCGCTTACCAGATAGCAAAAGTTACTTCAGTAATTGCCGCAAATAACCTAAATATTGATAATATTTCACGCCTTACTGGTCGTATCTCATTAGATAAAAAGGATGTTAATAAAGATAACGGAAGAGATAATGCAGATATAAGCAAAGAGGATATAGCGAAATGTGAAAATAACAATCTCAAAACACTTCCACCTTCAAGAGCATGTATTCAGCTTTCAGTAAGTGGTAAACCATGCAGCATAAAGTCTATGAGGGGAGATTTTATGAAAATCTCCCAAGATACTGGTATTGATATTTCATTTCACATTGATAATATCTACAGTAAAAACAGAAAACTTGTTGTGTTTGATATGGATTCAACTCTTATTCAAGCTGAAGTTATTAACGAACTTGCAAAAATGGCAGGTGTTGGAGAAAAAGTTGCTGCAATCACTGAATCTGCTATGAGAGGTGAAATCGATTTTAAGGAGAGTTTTCGTAAAAGGGTTTCTCTGCTCAGAGGGTTAAAGTCAAATCAATTGGAAAATCTTGCACAGACTCTTCCTTTGTCAGAAGGCGTTGAACTTGTAACAAAAACGCTTAAAGAGCTTGGTTATAAACTTGGGATACTTTCAGGTGGATTTACTTTTGTTGGTAACTACTTAAAAGATAAGCTCAATTTTGACTATCTTTATGCAAATAAGCTTGAGATAGCTAATGGAGAGGTTACAGGAGAAGTTACAGGGGAGATAATTGATGGGGAGAGAAAAGCCCAGCTTCTTAGGGAAATTGCATTAAAAGAGAATATATCCATTGAACAGACAATTGCAGTTGGAGATGGTGCAAACGATCTGCCAATGATAACAATTGCAGGTCTTGGCGTTGCTTATAATGCCAAACCACTTGTAAGAGAAAAGGCTGCAAGCAATATTTCAAATGTTGGTCTTGATGGACTTTTGTATTTAATTGGTATGCGTGATAGAGAAATAAGCAAGGTAGATAATGTTAAATATTAATAGAATAAAGGAGTAATTAAAGTGAAGATAGAGATTACAATTGCACTAAATAAAGAGTCTCAGGAGTTGGTTCAGAATACATTAAATAAAGTTGTAGACAATATCGCTTCTTTTGTTGATATGTTGGAAAAATTTAGCACTAAAGCTGACTCTGCATCTGTGAAAGCGGATTCTGAAGCTGTGAAGAGTGATTCTGTACCTGTTAAAGCTGATGATGTTAA
>JADFXA010000001.1:9732-39022 GCA_015233755.1 Desulfamplus sp.
ACTTTGGTCTTGAGTTTTTAAGCCTTAAAAAGCCACAGATGAGAGTTATTCCTATCCAAAAAAGTATTACCCCGACTCACCGTGTCAGCCATTTTGATGAGGTGTCAACTCTTTTTGAAAAGGCATCTTCACCGTTTGTTGTTATTGATTGTATCTGTAGAAAAAAAAGCAAAATGGAAGGAGAGCCTTGTAAAATTACAAGTCGAAAAGAGACCTGTATTGCAGTTGGTAATGTTGCTAATACTGCAATTTTAATGGGCGTTGGAAGAGAGATAAGTAGAAACGAGGCAATCTCCATAATTGAGCAAAACCAGAAAGATGGGCTGGTTCTTCAGCCATCAAATACTGAAGAGCTTGATTTTATATGCTCTTGCTGTGGTTGTTGCTGCGGAATGTTAAGTGTACATCAAAAACTGCCAATACCCATTCAATTTTGGTCATCAAACTTTTATGTTGTTATAGATCCAAATAGCTGTAACGGTTGTGGTATTTGCAGTAAACGGTGTCAGGTAGGTGGCATAACAATCTCTAACTACTCTTTAGATGAGAATAGTTTGGATTCAAGACAAACTAATTATAAAAAAGCTATTGTTGATCTCAATGTATGTATTGGCTGTGGTCTATGTGTGCCAACATGTCCTAAAAAAGCCATTACTCTTGTTAAAAAACAAGAAGAGATAAAGCCCCCACTAAATCGCGAGGAGCTTTATGATATAATAATGGATAATAAGAAACATGGTATTGCTGCTTTGAATACTCTAAAAGATACTTCAATACAAGAGAGCCTTAATAAACTTAAAGTAGTTGGAAAACTTGCACGAGGAATGTTAAAGACTGGAAAAATAGAATTGCTTAGAAATTCACAGTCAAAATAAAAATTCTATTAAAACAAACAAATTTCTCTTTCAATTTTCTCCAATTTGTCAGAAGCATAATCTAAAGCCCTCTGAGAATAATTATCTGCCGGCAATTTGATGAGTTCCAACACACTCTCATCAAATTGCCTTTTAATTTTTCCCGGAATTCCAGCAACTAAGGAAAATGGAGGGATCTCTGTATTTTCAAGAATAACTGATCCAGCAGCAACAATGCTGCCTCTGCCAATTTTTGCCCCATTCATAACTATTGATCCCATACCAATAAGACATTCATCTTCAATTGTGCAGCCATGCACTACACATTTGTGTCCAATGGTAACTCCATCTCCAATAGTAAGAGGTTTGCCGTAATCTTCGTGGCACATTGTCATATCTTGAATGTTTGTATTTTTCCCAATTATGATAGCATCACAATCTCCTCGTAAAACACAGTTAAACCATATAGAGGAGTTCTCTCCTATGGTTACATTCCCTATTATAGTGGCATTTGGTGATATATAAACTGTAGAGTGGATAGAAGGTGTTTGGTTGCTAATGCGGTATATTGGCATGTTGCTCCTTTTTGTTAATTGTCTTTGGTTATATATTTGAATATAATCTTGATACAATAAAAGGTACGGCTGTTTCAAGCCTCAAGATTCTTTGACCCAAATTAACGGTTGTAAAACCAGCCTCTTCTAAAGTATCAATTTCGATGTCAATAAATCCACCTTCAGGACCCATTACAAGAATGCCATTTTGATTGATATTTTGTGGGCATGGCAAAACTCCTTTAGGGTGAGCCGTTATTGCAGTTATATTATTGGCATTTGCTTTTAACAAGCTAAGTTCTTTAGTAACAAAAGGTGTAAAAAGCCGTTTGAGATGAATTTCAGGCATTACAGTATCTTTAGCTTGTTCAAGACCAAGTATCAATTCATGTTGAATATTTTTAGGTTCAAGCATAGGAGATGACCAAAAAGCCTTTTCAACTCTCCATGAATTAATAATAAATATGTTTTTAATCCCAAGAGATGCAATAGATTGAAAAATCCGCTTTAGCATCTTTGGTCTTGGAAGAGCAAGCACCAAAGTAAGGGGTAGGGGAGGTGGGGGGGCTTGTGTAAGTAAAACCTCTAACTCTATCTCTCTCTTTACACTGTCCATAGAAAGGACTTTCCCCGTTCCTATCTTGTCATTTAAAAGCCCAACTGTCAGCAAATCTCCTATTTGGGCTCGATGAACTTTAAAAATATGTTCAGCTCTTCTCGCATTAAGTACAACTCTATCAGGTTTTGTAAAATCATCTTGAAATAACAATATAAGATTCACAACTTTTACTCCCTTAGTAAACCTCGTCTTCTTGCATAATAGATAATTACAAAGCTGTAAATTATTTGGAAAATAAGATAAGGTATAAAAACAAGTAACCTGTGAACCCCATTAATTTTGATAAGCCATAAAGCTCCACAACCTTGAACTATAGCAACTATACAGTAAAAAGATGTAACTGCAAAATGAGTGTAGCCTAATCTATTAAATAGTTGATATAGATGTGTCCTGTGTGCTTGAAATACATTATCTCTATTTAATAGGCGTCTTACAAATGTGAAAAAAGTGTCATATATAAAGTGAAAAAATAGAAGAGGGATAATTAGAAGAGATGTATGTGCATTGTCGTAAAGCGATGCTATTATTGATAGAGTTGCAAATGCGAAACCCAAAAATGTGCTGCCAACATCTCCCATAAATATCTTTCCTTTTGGAAAGTTGAAAATTAAGAAACCTGCAACACCGGCAGCAATGGTATAAGAGACCATGTAGGTAAAATTACTTCCTTGATCAAGTGCGATTATACAAAAAAAGATAGCAGCAATAACAGCATTTCCACCAGCCATCCCATTTAAACCATCCATAAAATTATAGGCGTTAGTCATGCCAAGTATCCAACAAAAAGTTATCAGATAACTTGCTGCACCAAGTGATTTATAATTTAGGTAAAAAAAATCAAAAGGAAAATCTATCTTATCTATGATAATGCCAAATGAGATAACAACAATAATAGCAATAATATGTGTTATCAACTTGATGTAAAAAGGTTTGCATTTAAAGTCATCATAAAATGACATCGCAGCAATTAATAGGCTCGAAAACGTAAATCCAATAAAATATCTTTCGGTAACCATTTTTGTGTCAGCAAAAAAATATAGAATTATCATACCGAGAAAAAATGTAAAAACGATAGCAACCCCTCCGATTGTTGGGGTTGGTTTAGAATGGGAAGATCTCTCATTTGGAATATCAAATATTTTTATCTGTTTTACTAACAAAAGAGTTATTGCAGCTGATATAAAAAAGAGAATAATCGCAAGCAGCAGATGATTTCCTAATGTAAAACTTGACATTTTAAAGCCTTTGTTAAACAGATTTAATCGAAAACTAATTAAAGCAAAATGCCTTTATTGTTATCTTTTTATACTTTTTTTAGAGATACTACACGATTATGTCCCGCATAATCTTTTATAAAAATAGGTGGCTCATACTTACAAATTTTTAAAGCCTCAAGCTCAATCTTCTCTTTTTGATCAAAACCCATCTCCATTAGGAGAATACCATCTGGCTTAAGATAATGGTGTGCAGAGCTCATAATCTCTTTTAAAGATGAAATTCCATCTGCTCCGCCATCTAAAGCTAAAAGAGGTTCATAATCACGAACCTCCTCTTGAAGAGTCTTAATGTCATTGGTTGGAATGTAGGGAGGATTTGAGATAATTATGTCAAACTTTGCTTCTGGCTTTATGGGTGAAAACCATGAGCCAATTAGAAAAAAAAGATTCGGGGAGGGTTTAATAATCGCATTAAGGCTATTTTTTTTTGCAATTATAGCAGCTTTTAAAGAGATATCGGTTGCAAAAAAAAATATATCAGAAGAGTTTTGATTTTCTTTTGCAAGCGAGATAATAATAGCACCAGAGCCTGTTCCAAGCTCTAATACCTTAATAGGTTGTTCAAGTTTATTATTTAATTTTTCAACGCTTTCGTTATATCGATCAGTTTCATTCTGACGGTTATCTTTTTTTTGTTTAATTAAATTAAGTGCAACTTCAACTATTAACTCAGTATCTGGTCGTGGGATTAAAACATCTGGAGTGACAGTAAATTGTGAATCCCAGAAACCCTTATTACCTATAATGTAAGCAACAGGCTCTTTTTTCACCCTTCTCTTAACCAAAGATTTATATTGGGCAAGCTCTTCTCTATTTAATGGACGGTCAAATTGGAGGTAGAGATCAATTCTGCGGATATTTAATGCATGGCAGAGGAGAATTTCAGCGGTTAGTCTTGGGCTATCAATATCAAATTCTTTGAAATAGTTAGTTGTCCATGAGATAATTTTAAGAATTGTCCATCTATCTGAAAGGTTGTTTTCTGTCTGCATATTTTCTTGATTTTACTCAACGTAGCTTTAAGTATTAAAACTTACTGAATTTATATTTTCAAAGCAATGTTAGATGGTTGGTTAATTTCTTAAAATTATTGAGCCTCTTTAAGTGCTAAAGCCTGATAATATGTTTTGAGTTCATCAACGATCTCCTGAATATCACCAGACATTATACTCTCAAGACGGTAAAGCGTAAGACCAATGCGATGATCTGTCATTCTTCCTTGTGGGAAGTTATATGTTCGGATACGCCCACTTCTGTCACCAGAACCAACTTGATCTTTACGCTCAGCAGCTCTTTTCTCTTCACTTTCTCTAACCATAGCATCAAGAATACGGGCTTTAAGAACTTTTGTTGCCTGTATCCTGTTCTTGATTTGAGATTTTTGATCTTGACAGGTTGCAACAATGCCTGTTGGAATGTGTGTAACTCTTACTGCTGAATCAGTTGTATTAACAGATTGTCCTCCAGGACCTGACGAACGAAACACATCAACCTTTATATCAGCAGGATTTAGATCAAGCTCTACATCTTCTGCTTCTGGAAGTACTGCAACCGTAACTGCTGAGGTATGAACCCTTCCTTGAGCCTCTGTTGCAGGTACTCTTTGAACACGGTGTATGCCGCTTTCATACTTGAAGCTGTTAAAAGCACCTTTACCTCGAATCATTGAGACAACTTCTTTAAAACCTCCAGCAGAAGAGTCATTGCTTTCAATAACTTCAACATTCCAGCCTTTTGACTCCGCATACCTTGAATACATTCTAAATAGATCAGCAGCAAAAAGTCCTGCCTCTTCCCCACCTGTTCCAGCCCTGATTTCAAGAATCACATTTTTTTCATCTCGTGGGTCTTTTGGCATCAAAAGCAGTTGAAGCTCAGATTCAAGTTGCTCTTTTTTTTGTTCCAGCGATTCAAGTTCATCTTTTGCCATATCTCTAATATCAGAATCAGAATCCTTTAGAAGATCTTTTGCCCCTGCTATTTCATCCAAAATAGATTTATATTCTCTAAATGCTATAACAAGTTTACTTAATTCACCATGTTCTTTAAGATATTTTTGGTATTTTGCCTGCTCCACGATAACTGCTGGATCACCAAGAAGCTGCTCAAGTTTTATAAAACGCTCTTCAATGCCATGTAATTTATTTATCATAACTTATTGCTTTAATTTATTTTAGGTTTATGCGATTAGGTATAATTATATATAGATACTAAGTTTAATATTAATTTTTATCTAAAAATAAAGGGGAAACAGATTGTTTAAAACCTGATTCCCCTTTGATGCAAAACTACTTGTTTTACTTTTTTGATGCGGCAAGCGAATTGAATGCAGCATATTTTTTTCTAAAACGGTCAACCCTTCCCGCAGTATCAACAAGCTTTTGTTTACCTGTAAAAAATGGATGACATTTAGAGCATATCTCTATTTTGATATTCTCTTTTGTAGAGCCAACGTCAATCACACTGCCACAGGCACAAGAAGCGGTTGTTTTTTTGTAGTCTGGATGTATATCGTTTTTCATACCAATAACTCCTTATTTTACTAAATTTATCACCACAATATGAACTCATTGAAGAGACTATATAATGAACCCATTAAATAAAAGAATTCACTTAGCTAACTATGAATTCATTGAATCAAGAAATTCTTTATTATGAGCTGTTCCTTGCATTTTTTCAAGTAAAAATGTCATACTGTCAACAGAATTCAAACCAGATAGAAGTTTTCTGAGTATCCACACTCTATTTAGAGTTTGTGTATCTAAAAGCAACTCTTCCTTTCTTGTTCCAGATTTATTCATATTAATAGCAGGAAAAATTCTTCTATCAGCAAGTTTGCGATCAAGAACAAGCTCCATGTTACCAGTTCCTTTGAACTCTTCAAAAATAACCTCGTCCATACGGCTTCCAGTATCAATAAGGGCAGTAGCAATAATAGTAAGACTTCCGCCATCTTCAATATTTCTGGCGGCACCAAAAAAACGTTTAGGTCTGTCAAGAGCATTAGAATCTACACCACCAGAGAGTATTTTGCCAGATGGCGGCATAACAGCATTATAAGCTCTTGCAAGGCGAGTAATACTATCAAGAAGAATAACAACATCATTCCCTTGCTCAACAATTCTCTTTGCCTTTTCAAGAACCATTTCAGCTACTTGAACATGTCTTTCAGATGGCTCATCAAAGGTAGAGCTTATAACCTCTGCTTTAACAGAACGAGACATATCCGTAACTTCTTCAGGACGTTCATCAATAAGTAAGATCATAGGAATGATATGGTCATGGGCTGCAATCATGCTATTAGCAATATTTTTAAGCAGCATGGTTTTACCTGATCTTGGAGGAGATACTATTAATCCACGCTGGCCAAATCCAATAGGAGACATTAAGTCAATTATACGCATTGGGTAGTTATCACTTGATGATTCAAGGCTCATTTTACGATCAGGGTAGAGAGGAGTTAGATTATCAAAAAGTATTGTTTCAGCAGCAAGTTCTGGATTGTTAAAATTAACAGCTTCAACTTTTAAAAGTGCAAAATATCGTTCAGAGTCTTTTGGCTGTCTTACCAAACCAGAGATAGTGTCTCCAGTTTTAAGGTTAAATCTGCGTATCTGAGAAGGAGATACATAAATATCATCAGGACCTGGGAGATAATTATAGTCAGGCGCCCTTAAAAAACCAAAGCCATCAGGAAGAATCTCAAGGGTACCCTCACCATAAATCTGCCCACTCTCTTCAATTGCTGCTTGAAGTATAGCAAAAATCAACTCCTGCTTTTTTATTCCTCCTATACCTTTAATTTTATATTTCTTAGCAAGCTCAGTAAGCTCACTAATCTTCATTCTTTGCAGCTTTTCAAGATTCATGAAATACCCCATTAATTATTATTAGTTATATTTGGCATCAAAATTATATTTGTTTAAAGCAATTTGTTTTAGCTCGTGAGTTTTTAGCTCAAAGTAGATTTCTATTGTGAAACAGAGTCTCAAAGGATAGCGTTCCAAAGGATTAAAAAGAGATAATTTATTTTATGATGGTATTGAAGCAGTTTTTATAAATTTTAGGATATTAAGTATAATGTAATAAATATTAATTATAACCGATTATTAACTATTGATTGTATATTAGGTATTCAAAAGGGAGTCTTTTGCAGATGATGATTAAAATATATGCACTTTATTTGGAAAGAGGCATAGGTAAAAAAATATAGATTAATTAACTTTTTTACAGACCTTTTTTGATTATGTCAAGAAAAGTTGAGTAATTTTCAAAAGCAATCACGCGAATTTTATTAAAAAAAATTGGTAGTGGGTCAAATAAGTTGATAATATTTTTATTATCGTTTCATATACCAGCATGAAACAATATACCGAAATCAAATGCCCTGAATGTGGAAAAGCCGATCTGGTAAAAAATGGATATAGCAAGCGCGGTGTACAGCGATGCCGCTGCAAGATATGCAGAAAATGCTTCCAGATTGACTATTCCTATAATGCCTGCCGCCCCGGCATTAAAGACCAGATAGAAAAGCAGACCCTCAATAGCAGCGGAGTGAGATACATCAGCAGGAATTGGGGATTGCAAAAGGAACTGTTATTTCTGAGCTTAAAAAAAAGCGCCGCTTGAAGTAAATCCGTATTTTCCTTTCGAAAAAAAGATTGCACCTATGGATGTTGAGCTTCGGAGAAGCGTCGAAGGCGATGAGTTCTGGAGTTATGTTGGTAAGAAGAAAAACCAGCGCTGGACATGTACTTTATTGAAATAAAAACGGGAATACCAAAAAGATATTACCACAAATTAAATCTCATGCCTTACAATTTTGCCATTCACAAGGTGTCTTACCTCTTCAGCAATATTTGTCGCATGATCTCCGATTCTCTCTAAATGTCTTGCGATAAGGTAGCGATTGACAATTTGCCCTGCATATTCAGGTGAACTTATAATTGCATCTTTCATAGCATCATAAGCCTCATTTCTGATTGCATTCACTAACTTATCAGTTGTCTGGACAGATTCTGCTATATCAGAGTCCATCTGAACTAAAGCATCAAGGCTTTTTTTGAGCATAAGACCCGCAAGTTCTGCCATTCGAGTGTAATCAAAATTATATTTTCCTATATTTTTTCCAGAAATGGTTTTAACCCTCTGTGCTATGTTGACAGCTTCATCTGCAACCCTCTCAAGATCATTGTTTATCTTGATTACAGCTATAAGAAACCTTAAATCAATTGCTACTGGCTGATAGAGAGCTAATATTTTGAGGCACTCTTCTTCAATATCAACTTCAAGCTCATCAATTTCAACGTCAGAATCTATAATAGATTGAGCAATATCTCTATCTCCTTTTTTTACAGCATCTATTGCTTTTCTAAACCTATGTTCTGCCATTGCCCCAAGTGAGAGTATTGATTTCTTTATTGTATTCATCTCTTTATTTAAATTTGATGCCATCTACAAGTCTCCTTATATTTTAAAAATGGATTTTTGTAATTAATTAAGTAGGTTCAGTGTAGTTAAATATAGTTAAATTAGATTTATTTTGAATATGTTAGCTGCGTGCTAAACATCTTAAGATGTTCTATAAAAAGATCATTAAAATGTTGCTTTCTTATTTTAAAAGCTTTGAGCATATCATTATAAGAAGATTCGCTAAAAAGAGGTTTAAGGCTCTGGTCTGACAAAATATTATTTATCAACAAAATTGCAACATCTGTATCATGCCATTGACCTAACGGCTGATGCACAATTTTAAGGCTATTATTAACAGTATTAAATGATTTGGGTGAGACTATAGGCGACAATATTTCTAAAGTATATCTCACTTTTTTACACTTGATTCTTATGTCGTGAAAATCTTTTTCTTCAAGTATCTCTTTGCTCTTTAAAGAATCTAACTTGGTAAACAAATTTAGAATATAATCTTTTGAATGCTCTATTATGTTATCTTCACTATGGTCATTATTATCTCTATTAACTTCATTATTATCTTTATTATTAACTTGTGAGTCGTTCTTGCCAGATTTATTAAAAATCAAAAGAGTCTTTTCTATAGTTGACCAATTTTTTTTGAAAATTGAGAGATCAAATTTTTTGCAAAGTTTAAAGAAATATCTCTTTGCGATCATCTCTTGATGTTTCAAAATATTAAAGTATTCGCTTAAATTTACATCTAAACCAATTTGTGAAATATACTCTCTTGTCATTGTCTGAAGTACTTGGGCATCGCGTATTGGTGCAGCAGTTTTAAAAAGATTTTTTATTGGTGTATAAGCTCTTTTCAAATCAAAATTGGGTGTAATACCCTTGATTAGCTCAAGAAAAGCTCTCATCTTTTTTATTTCAACTCTTAGCTCATGGATAGAGTTTTCATTTCCATTTTTAGATGCACTAATAAAATGCTTATTAATTGCAGACTCTCTTGCAAGATAGTAATTCTTAAACTCATCAATAATCATTGTTACCCCGCTCGGTTAGAACTAAAATTCTTGTTTTACATTGTGTTTTTCATAGAGATTATGGATAAGCCCATCTGCAAGACCTATTTGCGGCACATGAATTTTCTCAATTTTTGCCCATTTCATGATTTTAAGAAATGTTGATGCTGCTGGAATTATTACATCAGCTCTATCAGTATGAAGGTTTAATACTCTTATTCGTTCATCATAAGAAAAAGAGTTCAAGTAGTTAAATATCTTTTCCACTTTTTTGATTGAAAGATAAGTTTGCTCCTTCTTACCAGCAAATTTATATATTTTATTGATATTTCCACCGCTTCCAATAGCTTCTATAGGTCTGTTATGTTTTTTAATCTGCTCTTTTATCCATGCCTTCATACTGTTCCACTGACTTTCACTGACTTTATCTTTAATTATTCTTACAGCTCCAATATTGAACGATTCAGATATAATAGTCCTATTTTTAGAAAAAAGGGTCATCTCTGTACTGCCGCCTCCAACGTCAATATGAAGGTATGATTTTCCAGTTGATGAAAGATTTTTTTCTATATGGTTAGAACAGATAATTTCAGCCTCTTCTCTTCCGCTTATAACCTGAAGTTCAATTCCTGATTTTTCTTTAATTTCATCTATAATTTCCTGACTGTTGGACGCTTCTCTCATAGCAGCAGTAGCACAACCCATATAATCTAATGGTTTATAGGCATCTATGATATACTTAAATCCAATCATGGCTGTAATTAGTTTTTCTCTTTTTTCTTCAGAAATAACACCATCTGTAAAGGCATCTTCGCCTAATCTTATTGGGATTCTCACAAGAGAATCTTTTGAAAAAAATGGGCATCCGTTAATTAGTGCTTGAGCTAAAAGCAATCTTACTGCATTAGAGCCTATATCTATAGATGCAAATTTCAATTTTTGTCCTCCATATTTATGATTGATCTTCTGCAAAACAGGGATTTTATCCTTGATTTTACTGGATAGAAATGAACTTCTGCAGGAAGTCTGATTTTAATGAACATGCCTTTTTTCAAGATATTCATAAAACTCATCTTGAGCTTTTGTGTTAGTTTTTGAATCTGTTTTTCTTATTTGATTATCTTGATTTAGATTCAACACTCTTGCTTTTGTGTTATCTGAACATTGAATCTCTAAAAATTTACGCAACTCTTTTTTAAGCTCTTTATTGTAAATAGGACAGGTAACCTCAACCCTTGAATCCATATTTCTTGTCATCAAATCTGCTGATGAGATAAAATATTTAGGGTTTCCACCATTTCCAAAGACAAAAATACGGGCATGTTCTAAATATTTATCAACAATGCTGAATGCTTCAATATTTTCGCTTAGACCTTTTACACCCGCCTTTATTGAGAACATGCTTCTTACAATAAGAGTTATTTTAACGCCCGCGCTGCTTGCCTTGTAGAGATTATCAATTATCTCTGCATCAACTAAGTTATTGAGTTTAAAAATAATAGATGCCTCTTTACCTTGCTGGCAGTTTTTGATCTCATTACCTATTAAGCTGATGATTTTTTTTCTTGTTTGAAACGGTGATACAATAAGGTGTTTAAAAATAGGGGTGCTATAGTTTCTCCTAAAAAATCCAAAGAGGCTGTCAACTTCAGAGGTTAATCTTCTGTCTGTTGTAAATAAAAAAAGATCGCTATAAATTTTAGATGTATCTTCGTTAAAGTTGCCAGTGCCGATTACCGCATATTTAAGATCTTTTTTAAAGGTAATCAGACACAATTTAGAGTGAACTTTCAAATCTGGAACGCCAAATATAACCTTAACTCCATCTTCTTGCAGTTTATCTGCCCAATTGATATTTGCCTCTTCATCAAAGCGAGCTTGCAGTTCAAGTATTACAGTAACTTTTTTGCCGTTTCTTACAGCGTTTATTAAAGCATTCATAACACTTGACTTTTTTGCAGCACGATAAAAGGTCATTTTAATTGAGACAACATCTTTTTCAATAGCAGCTTCCCTTAATAAATCTATAAGATAATCAAATGATTGGTAACATGTATATATTATGCTATCTTTTTTTTTGATAGAATCAAATATCTTTTTATTAGGTGCAATGTCTTTATGTGGAAGTTTTGATGGTCTTTCATACTGTAAATGTTTAATGCCAAAATCAGGAAAACTCATAAAATCTTTAAAATTATGGTACCTTCCACCTGGTATTATGTTTTCAGCACCCTCCAATTTAAGGTTTTTAATAAAGAGCTGTAGAAATTTGTCAGGTAAATTTTGGTCATATACAAATCTTACTGGATTTCCCTCTTTACGCTGTCTTACACTCTTTAAAATTTTTCGTATATAGCTTTCTGAAATATCGCTTTCAATTGCAAGCTCTGCATCTCTGGTTACTTTCACTGCATAGGCATCTACTGTGGTAAAGCTAAAATTGCGAAATATCTCTAAAAGACCAAATCTGATTACATCATCAAGAAGCATGATAAACTTTTTATTGCCTATCTTAGGAAGAATCAGAAAACGTTGAAGAGTGTTGGTTGGAACTTCAATAATAGCAAATGTAGCTTTATATTTTTTTTGTTGGTTTAATACAACTGCTAAATATAACGTATGATCTTTGAGATCAGGAAATCCCTCAGCTTGATCCATCATAATTGGAAAGAGCTTTGGACGCACCTCATTTTGAAAATGATTTCTAATAAATATTGCCTGCTCCTCATTAAGCTCAGTCTCATTCACAATAAAAATATCTTCAACTGCAAGCTCATGTAAAATTGCCTGATAAACAGCTTCAAAACGTTTTTGAAAAATAAGAACGGATTCTTGAATCTCTTTCAAAACTTCTATTGGGTCAAACATTATAATATCTTTTGCATTTTTCCCAAGTTTCGAGATACGTTTTAGAACAGCTACCCTTATTCGAAAGAACTCATCTAAGTTTGAAGAGAATATCCCAAGAAAGCGGATTCTTTCAATTAGGGGAACTGTCTTGTTTTCAGCTTCTTGAAGAACCCTTTCATTAAAAGAGAGCCAGCTTATCTCTTTATTGATTAGTTGATGGCTCATCTATTCCCCAATATCTTTTTTATCTATTTTGTCGCTGGTTTCGCTGTTAGTGTCTATGTCAGATTCTATAACTGATTCGCTATCAATTTTTTCATGGACATTGATGTCAGTTTCTTCTTTTACTTCAATATCAGTTTTGCAGTCTGGTTCACCGTCTCTATCTAATTTTTTTTCTTCATTTGCTTTATGTTCAATGTTCTCGTTTGTTTTATGAAAAGGCTTTTTATAAGCCTTATGATGTTTTAAAGTATCTGTGAAATTTTTAGCTAATTTTGTAGAGTGTTTTGCAATGGATTTAAGAACATTATTTGCAGCATTAGGATTAATATTTTCTAATGCATCTAAGACTGATTCTGTAATTTTTACTATCAAAGTATTTTCAAATGCACTTACCTGTTCTGATTTTCTTACAGGGTACTCGGCAAACTTCAAAACTCCTCCCTGCTTTTCAATTTGTTTCCATGAATTGTTATCAAATGCAAAAGCAACAACACCACATTTAGGAATATCAAACTCAAAATCCTTTATTAAAAATGAAGCAAAGTCGCTTAAAGAGGGATTATGCCCAAATAAAATAATGGTGCTGTAAGAGTCATCAGCTGCCTTTATTAACTCTAAAAATTGTTCTGGTTTGGGGTCATGGTATATAAAATCTTTAAGAAGAATTTTTTCCATTGGATAGTCGAGCCTTCCAGCAAAAATATGAGCTGTTTCAAATGCTCTGTTTGAATTACTTGATATAAAAAGAACTTTACCTGAAAGTCTATTTTTTATCTTGTCCGCCATTTTTTTTGCATCTTTCAGACCTTTTTTGATTAAAGGTCTGTTAAAATCATAATCAAATTCCCGATGTTCTTGTGCTTTTGCGTGTCTTACTAACAATACGTTTTTCATAAAGATTTCCTTAAATAAAGATTATTGGTGTTTGCATGTATTCCAATTATCTTTACATTAACAATGTTAGAGAATTGTTAGCGATACGTTAGTATTTGATTAGGTGTAAGTTTTTATTTGATAATGAAATCTTACTGAGTTGGCATACAGATGATGAATTTAGGCTTGGACGATAGCATAAGAGCTTTTTCTATTTTAACTAAAATTTAACGATACTCTAATAATATCCTAACAGTGATATATTAGAGTATCGCTAATTTAAAGAGAGCCAGATAGTTTTCTAATATTTCTAAAATTTCAAATAAGTTGATCAGCCTAATATGCTGGTAGCATGAGACAGGAGTTACGATGGTATTGCATGATAACGAGTGGTTAGAGAGAATTTCGAAAATTGATTTTGCATTTCAGCCGATCGTAAATATCCATACTGGTGTTTGTTATGGATATGAGGCTCTTTTGCGAAACTACAAAGAGGCTGGATTTGAGAGTATAGACAGCTTTTTCAACCAAGCATATTCAGATAAATTTTTACACAATATAGATATGATCCTTCGTAAAAAGGCTATTGAAAAGTTCTCAATGCTTGCAAATGAATACCGTGTAAAACTATTTTTTAACCTTGACAGCCGTATATTAGAGTCTGGAGATTATGAGTTTGGCAATACTTCAAAAATTTTGGATCTATACAAGCTGCCTAAAGATACTCTCTGTTTTGAAATTTCTGAAAAATATGAGTTTGTAAATCCAAGAGAGGTGGCAAAAGTTTTAAAAACATACCGTTCTCAAGGATTTAACATTGCTATGGACGACTATGGGGTTGGTTTTTCAGGTTTTCAAATGCTTTACTACACTGAGCCTGAATTTATCAAAATAGACCGATTTTTTATTCAAGATATTGCAAAAGACACTAAAAAACGTCTTTTTGTATCTAACATTGTCAACATTGCACATCTTCTTGGCATTATTGTTATTGCAGAAGGTGTTGAGACTGAGAGCGAATACTTTATATGCCGTGATCTTGGGTGTGATCTTGTTCAAGGTTACCTTATACAGAGACCGCAGATAGAAGTTGACAGCCTTATACCTTATTATGAGCATATACATCTTTTAAACAAGAGAGATAGGAGAAAAGCATCTAAAGATCAATGGCTTATAAGTTCTGAGATGGAATATATTGAGCCAGTTCTTCAAGATAATGATGCTCTCTCTGTGTGTGAAAAATTTAGACAAAAAAAAGAGAACACATTTTTCCCAGTTGTCAACTCAAACCATGAGCCAATAGGAATAATAAGGGAACAGAGCTTTAAAGATTACACATATTCAAAATTTGGAAGAGAACTTCTTACAAACCCATCATTTGGAAAAGATTTAAGTAAATTTGTAAGTAAATTTCCTGTTGCAGATGTCCATATACCTGTTGAGAAGATTCTTGAAATTTACTCTCAATATGCCAATGCTATAGAGGGAATTATAATTGTTGAGAATATGAAATATGCGGGTTTTTTTAAGTGCCCCTGCATTATTAAAAATTTTAAATGAAAAAAATCTTGCAGCAGCAAGAGATCAGAACCCATAGACCAAATTACCCGGCAATACAAGAATATATGAGTATATTTCAGAAGCTCTACAAAGCAGAGAAGAGCAGTATATCTTAACCTATTTTGATTTTGATAATTTTAAACCATACAATGACAAATATGGTTTTAGAAACGGTGATAGGGTTATCTTATATTTTGCAGACCTTTTAAAAAATTACTCACAAATATCAAACCGTTTTATCGGTCATATTGGTGGGGACGATTTTTTCATGGGGATTAGGAGAGAAAATTCTCAATCTCTCTATAAGGAAATGGTTGAGCTTGCAGATAAATTTAGAAAAGATGTAGAGAGTTTCTATGATGAAGAGGCTATAAAAAGCGGCTTTACACTATCTTCTGATAGAGAGGGAAATATTAAGAGATTTAACTTGTTATCAGTTAGTATAGTCATTTTAGAAATTCCTGCAAATCGCCAGCGTATCTACCTTACTGAAGAGATAAGTAAATGTTTAGCAACTCTTAAAGGCAAAGCAAAAAGATGCAGTAACCACGTTTATCACACAAATATCTATGAGCTTGAGGATCTTTTCAGCCATCAGTTGCTGCCAATTCAGCCGATTAACGGATTCAATGGGGTTGATATGCTAAATAGCGTTGATAAAGTGAAAAACATTGTTCAACTTAAGAGGTATTTAACAGCGCCTTTAACTCCTTTACAAAAGATATGTTTGAGGTAATGGGTGCTTGATGCTTGATGTTTTTCAATTAAGATATTTTAAGGATAAATTATAGCTATGTTTGCAATAAAGTGGATACAAAATAAAAGATGGGTAACAGTTGGAATGAAGATTCTTGCCGGTGTTGCTATTGCATCTAATATTTTTATAGGCGGGCTTCTCTATTTTAATCTTCATTCAAGCAAAACAGTTGAAAATACTGTAAATGAAGTTCTTCAAATTCGTGAAAAACTCAGCTCTAACCTTAGAGCAGCTTTGGTAGAGCTGCAAAATCAATTTTTATCCCTGCCAGATTTTTTCCATACTGATCCACATACCAAAATAGTTGAGACAATAAACAGAGAGTTTAAGGTTTTATCTAAAAATAGCATAGAGGGTAGAGATGTCTACACAAGCCTATTTTCTCGTAATGAGAGAAGAGATTTGGCAAAGGGGCAGTTCGTGGTAAAGGTTGATAATGGTAAGTTAATCGCATCATTTGGAATTTTTGATGATGCTGGTAATTTTAAAGATTCTGTTGAATCTCTTGAGCTTGGTTTGAAAAATATTGGAGCAGATATTGAATCAGAAGCTGAAAATCTTATAGCCGCTATTAAAAAAATTAATGAAGAGGCAGGTAGTGCTGATGCTGTAAAGCAAAAAATTGCTGAACTTGGCTCAATAGTTGCTGATGCTGCTATGAATGCAGAAAAAACACGTAATGAGATTCTTGATCACGTTGAGCAGATAAATGGTATGGAACATAAATTGAATGATATACGCAAATATCAAAGAAAATTCACCATAGTCATGGGTATAGCTGCGATTTTAGCAAATATGATTGTACTGTTTATTCTTGTTCGACTAATTGTTGAACGCCCGCTTTATCACCTTACCCATACAATTGATGAGATAAGAGCTGGAAAGAATCCAGATATCCGCTGGGGTCATAGAAAGGATCAGATTGGAGTATTGTCAGGTGCTATTTTAAATTTTAGAGAAGCACTCTCTACAATAAGAGAAGAAAATGAACGAAAGGCAAAAGAGAGTGTAATAATTGATGAAATTTTTGAGATGATTAACTCAGTTGTTCAAACTCTTGAAGAGAGAGCAAAAGAGATGGTCAACTGTGCAGACACTCTCCATGAATTGGCTACAACTACTGGTAATCAATCTGAAAGTGTCCACCTTAGGGCAAATGATACCGCAATGCACACAGACAATGTATCACGTTCAACTAACCATCTTCAGACTGTGGTTGAGGATATTAATTCCCAGATACTAAATCAGAATGTGCTTGTAAGCTCCATAATTGAAAAAAATCGCCAATCCCATTCCAACATAAAACAGCTTAATCAGTCAATTGTTGATATTAACGACATTATCTCAATGATTCGTGATATAACTGACCAGACAAAGATGCTTGCCCTCAACGCTACAATAGAGGCGAGCCGAGCAGGCTCTGCATGTCAGGGTTTTTCTGTGGTGGCAGGCGAGGTAAAAGCACTCTCAATAAAAACTCAGCAGGCAACTAAAGCGGTAATGGAAAAAGTAGCTGCAATAGAACAGGCAAGTTCTGTTTTTGTCGGAAATCTTGATGATATTGACAGGAGAATAGTCGATCTCAACGATGTTACTAAAAATATTATGAAAGCGGTTAATGAGCAAAAGCAGGTAACTGACAATATTGCGGGGCTTGCTGGTCAGACATCTGAAAACACTAAAGATGTATCAGCTTCAATTGAAGAGGTTAGTAACGCAGCAGGACAAACCCGTAATCTTTCAAAGCAAGTTCATATCTATTCAGATGAGATAGCAAGCCAATTGACAAAACTGCTTCAGGACACCTCAGAAAAGCTCAATCAACTTAGCAGGCTTTCAACTGATACACCTAATCATTTAGAATCTGTTCTACCGCTCACAAATCCAGCTTAAAAAATTTGTTTAATTGTCTGCCCGCAAAACTTGAATTGCACTTTTATTTACTGGATAGAAAATGGGTTTTGCAGGAGGTCAATTATTTTCTTTCAAACAAAATTCTAAAGCAATCCTAATAAAATCCTAACAAAAGAGGGTTATAATCCATTAAAATTAATCATCAGCTAAACTGTATTTGTCTGTTTATACGTTATTTAAGGATTTATTTTATTATGGATACGAACATGAACCCAACAATATTGCTTTTGACAATTTTATTTTTGTCTGTAATGGGATTTATTATGGGCAAAAGACGTTCTTATGCTGTGGCAAATGATGCTGGAGGAATTAGTGAACTGCACTCAAGACCAACATACTACGGCTCTTTGACAGCTTTATGGTGTGCTATTCCAGCTTTAATTATCTTCTCTTTTTGGCTCTTGTTTGAATCTCGCATAATAACAGACCTTGTTATCTCATCTTTGCCTGACCAGCTTCAAAACCTTCCAGCAGATAGGCTTAATCTTATTGTTAATGACATAAAAAATATAGTGAACGGCAATATCGTATCTACAGACTCCAATCCATCAATGGTTGCAGCAGCAGAACATTACAAAAAACTTAACTCACTAAGCCACGTATCTTTAACAGTTATTGTAATTGTCGTAGCTATTGTTGCTATGTTGGTAATACAAAGAACTATCAACCCAAAACTTAGGGCAAGAAACCACGTTGAAAAGATGATTAAATATATTTTGATTGCATGTTCCACAATTGCAATATTTACAACTATCGGCATTGTGCTGTCTGTTCTTTATGAGTCTATAAGATTTTTTAAGGTAATTCCTTTAACCGATTTTTTGACAGGTCTTGAATGGAGCCCCCAGATGGCAATTAGAGCTGATCAAGTTGGCTCTTCTGGCTCTTTTGGTGTTGTGCCTGTTTTTATGGGAACTATTCTTATCTCTGCCATTGCAATGTGTGTAGCTGTTCCAATTGGGCTTATGTCCGCAATATATCTGTCTGAATATGCTAATCGAACATTTAGATCAATTGCTAAACCTCTGCTTGAGATTCTTGCTGGTATTCCAACTGTAGTTTATGGATTCTTTGCTGCATTAACTGTTGCCCCCATGATAAGAGATACTGGTGCATTTTTCTGGCTTGATGTCTCTTCAGAAAGTGCCCTTGCTGCTGGTCTTGTTATGGGAATAATGATTATCCCTTTTGTCTCATCTTTATCTGACGATGTTATCAATGCTGTTCCCCAATCACTAAGAGATGGAGCTTATGCACTTGGGGCAACAAAATCTGAAACAATCCGTCAAGTTGTTGTTCCAGCCGCCCTTCCCGGAATTGTAGGAAGTGTTCTTCTTGCTGTATCAAGAGCTATTGGTGAAACTATGATAGTTGTTATGGCTGCTGGAATGTCTGCAAATCTTACTGTTAACCCGTTAAAAACCGTTACCACAGTAACTGTGCAAATTGTAGCTCTTCTTGTTGGAGATCAAGAGTTTGACAGCCCAAAGACTTTAGCAGCTTTTGCATTAGGTCTAATGCTTTTTATTGTTACTCTTATATTGAATGTAATTGCTTTGGTTGTAGTTAGAAAATACAGAGAGCAGTATGAATAAAAATTTTGAATCAGGATACACAGGATAAAAGGATAGGCAGGATAAATAATCCAAAACATCCTTTAATCCTGACCATCCTGATTCAGAAAACGGGAATCCAATAGAATGGAAAAAATATAAGGAATCTTTTTATGATTGAAACCAACATTGATATAGTTAAAAAAGGACTTGGAAAGAGATACAGGGCAGAAAAACGATTTAGGATTTATGGAGTTTGTGCAATTGCAGCAAGCCTTATATTTCTTGCATTTCTTTTCATAAGCATTGGCACGAATGGCTATACTGCATTTCAGCAAACCTTCATACGCCTATCAATCTATTTTGACCCTGAAATCTTAGGCGATACCACACACAGAGAAAGTCTTGCGTCAGCTAATTTTCCAGCAATTGTTAAACAATCTCTCTTAAAAATGTTTCCTGAAGTCCAATCAAGAGGTGAAAAGAAACAACTTACAAGTCTCATCAGTTCTGGCGCGTCATACTATATAAGAGATATGTTTGTTGAAGACCCTAACCTTATTGGAAATACAGTGCAAGTTTGGATTCCAGCAGATGATGATGTTGATATGCTGATTAAAGGGCATACTGAAAGAGGTGTAGAAGAGGCAGAACGCCGTCTCAATAATAAACAACTTGGCTGGATTGAGAAGTTAGAAAGAGATGGAAACATAGAAAAACGTTTTAACACAATATTTTTTACTGCTGGAGACTCTCGCGAACCAGAACTTGCTGGAATATGGGGTGCTGCTTCAGGCTCATTTTTTACTATGATTGTAACTTTATTGCTATCTTTTCCGATCGGAGTTGCAGCAGCAATCTATCTTGAGGAGTTTGCAAAGAAAAACAGATGGACAGACATAATTGAGGTCAATATCAACAACCTTGCAGCAGTTCCATCTATTGTTTTTGGTCTTCTTGGGCTTGCTGTTTTCCTAAATTTTTTTGGAATGCCACGCTCTGCACCGCTTGTCGGTGGACTTGTAATGACTTTGATGACTCTGCCAGTTATCATTATTGCAAGCAGGGCAGCCCTAAAATCTGTTCCCCCTTCAATAAGAGAGGCAGCACTTGGTGTTGGAGCATCTCAAATGCAGATGGTTTTTCATCATGTTTTACCTCTTGCACTACCCGGAATGCTGACTGGTGCAATTATTGGTATGGCCCGCGCACTTGGGGAAACGGCCCCGCTTCTTATGATTGGAATGGTTGCATTTATTGTTGATGTTCCGTCAGGATTTACAGACCCTGCAACTGCTTTGCCTGTTCAAATATTTTTATGGGCAGACAGCCCTGAGCGTGGTTTTTTAGAAAAAACATCAGCAGCAATTATGGTGCTTCTCACATTTTTGATAGCCATGAATGCTTTAGCAGTAATATTGAGGAAAAAGTTTGAAAAACGGTGGTAAAGTAATTAAATATTAAAAAACAAACACAGGAGAAAAAATTACATGAAAGGCAAAAAAATTTTCGCAGGCTTAGGAGTTGCAGCAGCACTAACTTTTGGTGCAATAACATTTAACAGCAATGCAATAGCAGATTCAGCAAGGGATTATATCAGTGTAGTTGGCTCTTCAACAGTTTACCCTTTTGCAACAGTTGTTGCTGAACAATTTGGAAAAACAGCAGGATTTAAAACTCCAAAAATCGAATCAACAGGCACAGGCGGCGGAATGAAACTCTTTTGCTCAGGTGTTGGAGTTCAGCACCCTGACATTGCTAATGCTTCAAGAAGAATGAAAAAATCAGAGTGTGAAATGTGCGATAAAAACGGGGTAAAAGATATTCTTGAAGTTAAGATTGGTTATGATGGTATTGTTCTTGGAGCTTCAAAGAAAAGCTCTGCTATGAATATTACAAGAAAAGAGCTGTTTCTGGCTCTTGCCGCCAATGTTCCAGAGGCAAGTGGAGCTGAATCTCTTGTTCCTAATCCATACAAAACTTGGAAAGATATTAATCCTGCCCTTCCAGCTAATAAAATTGAAGTGTTGGGACCACCTCCAACATCAGGCACAAGAGATGCCTTTGTTGAGCTTGTGATGGAAAAAGGTGGGGCGGAATTTGGCTGGATAAAGGCTTTAGAAAAATCAGACAAAAAAGAGGATAAAGATAAATTCAAATCTATCTGCCACACAATAAGAGAAGATGGTGCATACATTGAAGCTGGTGAAAATGACAATCTGATTGTTCAGAAACTTGATGCAAACCCAAAGGCGTTTGGTATATTTGGATTTAGCTTTCTTGACCAAAATGGCGATAAAATTCAAGGAACACCCGTTGAAGGTGTTGTCCCAACTTTTGAAGCAATTGCAGACGGCAAATATTCTGTATCTCGCCCGCTCTATTTTTATGTTAAAAAAGCTCATGTTGATGTGATTCCGGGTATGAAGGAGTTTCTTAAAGAGTTTGCAAGCGAAAAAGCATGGGGAGAAGATGGATATTTGAGCGAAAAAGGGTTGATTCCAATGCCAGATGATGAAAGAAAGTCATTTACCAAAGATGTTCAGACACTCAAAAATCTTTCATGTGGAGATTTATAATAAATAAAAGATTTGACAACTTTCAAAAAGTTGTCAAATCTATATATTATATTACCAATGTTCAAGAGTGAAATGTGAGATAATCATTATGATCATAGAAAAAGAGAGAGCTGAGTTGGAGAACAAAAGAGAGTTTATTAGCAAAAAAGAGCCTCTTGTTAGTCGTGAGAACAGAAAAACAGTAGGACACCCTATTGTTGAAAATCCTCGCATGACATGTAGAAATGTCAATGTATATTATGGAGATAAACATGCGATCCATGATGTAACTCTTGATATTGGCAGAAACGAAGTCATTGCAATGATAGGTCCATCTGGTTGTGGTAAATCAACTTTCCTTAGATGTCTTAACAGAATGAACGATACCATTGATTTTTGCCGTGTAACTGGTTCAATCTCATTAGATGGAAAAAATATCTACGATAAAGATGTTGATGTTGTTCCTTTAAGGGCACAAGTTGGAATGGTCTTCCAGAAACCAAATCCATTTCCAAAATCCATTTATGAAAATGTGGCTTATGGACCTAAAATACACGGTTTAGTGCAAAATAGAGTCGAAACAGACGAAATTGTAGAGACATCGTTAAAAAAAGCAGGCTTATGGGAAGAGGTAAAAGATCGATTAAACCAACCGGGAACCAGCTTGTCAGGTGGTCAACAACAGAGGCTTTGTATTGCCAGAACTATTGCTGTTGGTCCTGAAGTTATCTTAATGGACGAACCATGTTCAGCTCTTGATCCAATTGCAACTGCAAGAATTGAAGATTTAATTGATGAATTAAGAGGGAATTTTTCTATTGCTATTGTAACTCATTCAATGCAGCAGGCATCAAGAGTTTCTCAAAGAACCGCATATTTTCATCTTGGTGATCTAATTGAAGTTGGAAGTACTGATCAGGTTTTCTTAAATCCTTTGCATCAGTTGACAGAGGATTATGTTACAGGGCGTTTTGGATAATATCAGATTTTGTAATATGTCGTATTATATTGTACAGGTCAGATATTTGTATCTGACCTTTTTTTATATCAAGAAACTCGCAATTTACTATTCGGTGAGTTTATAAAGGATAGTCTTATGGCAAAAGAAACCATTTTAATTGTTGATGATGAGAATGATATTCTTGAGCTGGTAAAATATAATCTTGAGAAAGAAGGTTACAAAACTATATCAGCCTTTACGGGAGAGGATGCTCTCAAATTGGTAAATGATATACAGCCTGATCTTATTGTTCTTGACCTTATGCTTCCAGGAATAGATGGATTTGAAGTTACCAAAATTATAAGGAAGAATGATTTAACAGCCAATATCCCGATCGTAATGCTTACAGCTAAGGGAGAGGAGTTAGATATTGTAACAGGTCTCGAACTCGGGGCAAATGATTATATGTCAAAGCCTTTCAGCCCAAGGGAATTGATTGCCCGCATCAGGGCTATTCTGAGAAGGATTCCTGCTAAAAATGGTGTGGTTACTCCATCTGACAAAAAAGGCTATACAATTGTGGGAGAGATGGTGATTGACCACGGGCGTCATATTGTCAAGATAGCTGGCAACTCTGTGGATTTAACCTATTCAGAATTTGAGCTGCTTGTATTCCTCTCTGCAAAAGAAGGATGGGTCTTTACCCGTACCCAGATTATGGATGCAATCCACGGTGATAACTATGCAGTAACAGAAAGAAGTGTCGATGTTATAGTTGCGGGCCTGAGAAAAAAACTTGGAATATTGGCAGATTCAATAGAGACAGTTAGAGGAGTAGGGTATAGGTTTAAAAATGATAATCGTAACTAAAAAAAGAAAAAAAATCCTGTGGCAGATTTTCCCGTCTTTTCTAATAATCACGCTTCTGTCGCTTACAGCTGTCACATGGTATTCCACAATATTTTTCAAATCTTTTTTTCTTTATAACACTGAAAAAGAGCTGACAACCATAGCCGAGTTTGTCAAAAGGGAATTTATTTCACGCTATCCTGATTTTGCTAAAACGTCATCAAATATGGATATCCAAGCTATTGATCGTCTCTGTAAAGAAATTGGTCAGAACATCGGAATTAGAGTGACAATTATTCTTCCATCAGGTCAGGTTGTCGGTGATTCACTTGGTAATATCAAAACAATGGAAAATCATAAGCATCGATACGAAATTGAGTTGGCAATTAATAATAAAAAAGGCGTTTCCATTAGAAAAAGCGGAACATTGGGCGAAAATATGATGTATATCGCCATTCCTGTTATTTATAATAATGATAATGAGATTGCGAAAGATAATTTAAGCTCTAAAGAAAATGAGGCTTTATGGATTATACGTATTGCTATTTCAATAACAAATATTGAAAAACAGATAAAATCAATACAGAAAAAGATTTTTGTTGCTCTTATGCTCACAGTCACAGCAGCAGCTGTAGTAGGTCTTTTTGTTGCAAGACGAATTACAAGACCAATTGAAGAGATGAGAATAGGGGCTCAGAACTTTGCAAATGGTAATTTAACTGCACTTCTTCCTTTCCCAGATTCAGAAGAGCTGTTTCAGCTTGCCTTAACTATGAATCTTATGGCTCAAACTCTTAATGAAAAAATTAGAAATTTAGAAGATAGAGGTATGGAGCTTGAGGCTATTTATTCAAGCATGAAAGAGGGTGTTATTGCAGTTGATTCAGATGAAAATATAATTACCGCTAACAATGCTGCGGCTGCTATGTTCGGTTACTCTTCTGACAAGATAAAGGGGTGCAGCATTCATGAACTAACAAGGCACTATGAGCTTCAAAAATTTATCAAAAAAGCACTTTCAAATTCTAATCCGGTGGAAGATGATATCGTTATTTCAGGTGATGAGGATAACATTTATAATGTCCATTCAACGGCTCTTTCCAACTCATCAAGAGAGAGACTTGGTACCTTGATTATTTTTCACGATATTACGAGAATCAGAAAACTTGAAACCATGCACAAAGATTTTTCAGCAAATGTTTCCCACGAGCTTAAAACTCCACTCACATCTATAAAGGGATTTGTGGAAACTCTTGAAAATATTATAAGAGAACAGTGCAGTTATGAAAATGATGATGATAATGATTTAAAAAACGAACAAGCTATTAAATTTATTCAAATCATTCAAAGAAATGTAGATCGTCTCATTGCTTTGATTAATGATCTGCTTGCACTTTCAAGAGTTGAACGGGAAGAAGGCTCAACTATCCGTCTTAAACCTTATGATATTACTCAGATCATTCGGAGTGCAATTGATGCATGTATGCCAAGCAGTGCTTCCAAAAATATCACTGTTGAGTATGTTTCCAAAGATAATTCGACAGGTGTTGTTTTCCCAAAAAGTCACGGTGATAATTTAAAAGAGCAGGAAAATTATGAATGCGAGTTGGAAAAGAATTTTACAGCCTTGATAGATCCTATTTCTATGGAGCAGGCAATTGTTAATATTCTTGACAATGCAATCAAATACAGCAAGTCAGGAGATAAAGTTGTTATTACTTGTGAGCAGGAAATACAACAAAATACACAGAAAAATCAGATACCAGGACAAAATAATCAATCAATTGTTATAAGTATCACGGATTATGGTGTAGGTATTGGAAAAGAGCATCTTTCCAGAATTTTCAATAGGTTTTACAGAGTAGATAAATCAAGAAGCAGAAATATAGGTGGAACTGGTTTAGGTTTAGCAATTGTAAAACATATTGTAAGATACCATAGAGGTGATATATTTGTTATAAGCACTCCTGGCAAAGGCAGCACATTTAAAATAGTGCTACCATCCGTTTTTTGAAACTCTATGGAAGAGGAATAATGGGAACGAAAGTCAAAGACCTCCAGCAGAGCTGTAGGTCTTTGACTTTTGGAGTTTCGCTATTCTACCAGACTAAAGAATTACTGTTGTTTAACTATTTAATTTTATTAAAAAAAATTGGTGGAGGCGGCGGGAGTTGAACCCGCGTCCGAAGAGATTTAGCAGTGGCTTCTACATGTTTATCCCGAACTTTAAATTCTTCTGATATTCTCTTTCAGGCGAGATACATATCAGAATAGTCTGATAAATTTAACCTCATACAGCTCAGACAGCTGTGTGAGGCGTTCCCGTATAGTCGACGCCCTTTAACTGAAATCTACAGGATAAATATCAGCAGGACGGAAGCTGCTTTAAGCAGCTACAGCGTAATTATAATCGTCTGCGATTATCTTTAGTTTCCATTGATTTTACGAGTCAACAGAAAGCTCGACATGCTACCAAAACCTCGTCGTCTCCGTCGAAGCCGTTTCGCCCCCAAATTTTAAAAGAACACAACTTAAAAATAATAATATAATCGAGTAATTAACACTAAGCCATAAAAAAGTCAAAAGTATTTATGATAGAAATAACTATCTTAAATATAATTGTAACTTTCTCAAACTATTTTGATATATGAATAAAAATAGTTTGAGAAAGATAGCTAATAAATCAAAGTAGAAGAGTATCTGGCTGTTTCAACTATCTGTAATAGATAAAAATAATTTTTTAATAGGTTCTAAATCCACTATTTTTTTAAGCATAAATTCACCATCAAAATATAAGAGCAATTTTAAATATCTTTTTGCTCCGAGGCTTCATATAATATATTTTATATTCACGCTGGAAATTCTTGAAGCATCTCATGGATGCCTTTGTGTATTTCGTACCAGAACTCATAGGCAGCAAAGTATTCATCTTTTTCAAAGTGATTGATCCATTGGTTTAGCTCGTCGTTGGTGTCGCCATCAACCGTTTTTTTATTGTTCAGGAAAGTTGAAACCATGTCGCGGCTACGCCCTGACTCCCAGAAAACAGAAGCGTTGCGGCTTGTAATGCGACTTGCTGTCAGGTTTATGGAGTTCAGAAACGATTCACGGCATCCGAAGATATTTTCCATGATATCTGGTATCAGAGATTCTGCCCAGGCTCGATGGAAACGGCAGATTCCTAAGTTGTCGAGCATCAGCTCTTTTAGCATACGCCGTGCATTTTCTCGACCAAGCTCTCGGGGTGGAATAAAATTTCGACCGTAGTTCATATAATATTTACCCATTATCGCCATGGGTGAATATGCACCAGGTGTCCAATACTGATTGGGCACCATCCAACCCTGTCGGGCAAAGGCGTTGTAAACAAACCTGTCAAGCACCTCTTTCCCCTTTTCCCGTGCAAGGCGACGTGCAAATTTTCTTGCCCCGAACCGCAACGGTATTTTCCCTCCTGATTGAATCATCTGATCTATCAATGCCAAGCCAAGTTCGGCATTGTGCATTGAATCTTTAACCACATCAAAGTTTTTCATCTTCCAATTGGGCACCTGGTCAACTCCAAGTTCTGCTGGTTTAATCAACCCATGAGATAAGCAATCCATGAGCCATGCAAGTATGCCTCCAAGAGATATTGCATCAAAACCGAGCTCATCGGCACGTTGGTTAAGCTGTTCGGCAGCCCGTTGGTCAAAGATACCGCACAGCGGTCCCATGGTCTGGTAGGGTTCATAGTCTTTTTTATATTGACCATTCATTTTTTTGCAAACTGCTACACAAGGCTCACCGCAATTATGCTGCTGTTTTTTCTGTATTGTCTCCTCGTTAAACTGTTTGAGGTAATGATTCAGAATAAAACGTTCGTGAAGTTCCTTGCGGGCTTCCTGACTCCAGTAGATAGTACGGTAATTGAATGCTAAAATATCGCCATCCATGGTTGCGTAATTGATCCCGAAGGTACCGCCTGTATTGAATTTAGGATCAAAACGGTACTTGGTGGTTGCTTCCATGTCCTTTGCCACCATCCGCTGGTTGAATTTATCCTGAAACCATTGCTCCGCAACGGAACGGTCAAGAAAATCCTCATCAATATGAGTTCCACCATAGATGATGCCCACAATGCCGTGTTCCTGAAGTAACTTGCTCCCAAAGCCTCCTCTGCCCGCCCAAGTATCCACATGGGTCAGCGTTCCTTTTTTCACAGGGGCGGATCCAATTGCCCCGAAATCGGTATAACAAGATGCAGGACCTGCTGCCAAAACTCTGGGGTCTTTTTCATACCTTGAACCGAACATCCCGATAGCATGTTCCATTACCGCGTACACACCTTTTCTACCTGTTTCCCATATCTGTTCGGGAATAACCTCAACCATTTCAACCTCGATCTCTTCGCCGTGGTTACGGTTCAGGTATAAAATAGAGGGGCGCTGTGATTTGCCAATAAGACTGAGACAATTAATGCCAAGATTGTCAAAAACTAAAGCTGCTCCTCCCATTGAAGAGATATAAAAACCGTGCCAACAGGGAGATATTCCGGCGAATACAAGCCTGTTGGAGCCTGGAAAGACAGAACCTGCAAGCAGCCCTGCACCAATGGTCAAGGCATTATGCTTGAAGGCTAAATGAATCCCCAGATCCACGGGTCCAAAGAAATCACCAACACGATACCTCTGAATTCGGTAAAAACCGGTTGCAGCATCTATCACCAGCACTTTAAGCTCATGTTTCTTCCCAGGCATTTTAAAACGCTCCTTCAATTGAAATATTTGTTTTTCTTTGCCAGCCTATCTTCTCTATCCTATCATATGAACTGTTATTTGTTATTCTGTTTATGTCGGAAATCGGATAAATGCCGGTAAATTTGAACTCTCGCTCGATTTATTCCACCGATTGGGCGATGCTCAATCAGAGAATGTGCTGGAGAGAATGACAAATCTTCAGCCAGTTCTTCTCTTTCCCTTGTAAGGAATGGCTGGGGAGAGATATGAATAGATGCAACTTTTATAAAGGGAGATTCTTTTTCCATCCATTCGACACTGGCATCCTCAATTGGCATTTTTAGAGGATCTTTTTGAACTTGTAGCATGAAATCAAAAGTTGCCTCATTCCCTGACAGATGTTTTTCCATATTTTCACTAAGATAATTGTCTGTAAGAACAAGTGGCAGAGAGCTTTTTATTTGTGAAGTTGGGACTATTGAGTATTTCACAATGTGATCTTTTCCACACATATAGGGGGTTGTACTCCAGTAACGGATGTCCAACGGAGAGGTCTGGTTTTGTCTTGCCTTGCGAAGTTCATTGATTATATGAAAATTGCCGGACAGAACAAGACGGGAAATAAAAATAAATGGCGACCATTTTACACTGTAGTAGACAGCATCATGGAAAAGTTTTACAGTTCCCAAGGGCATTACGGGGTAGCTTAGTAATATGAAATCCTGTGTGTCTTCCTCCCCGTTTTGCGTCTG
>JADFXA010000200.1 GCA_015233755.1 Desulfamplus sp.
TAATTTAAAAGAAGAGATAGACCACGATCTTACGTGGGAAGAAGAGGAAAAACCAAGCAGAACCCAGAAAAAAAAATATGTCCAAAATCTACAAAAATTTGGAGAGTTTCTTGTAACAATGCCAAAATCTGAGATAGAGAGACTTGATATTTCACAAGAACTTAAAAACGCCATAAATATCGCCAAAACCTTTACAAAACATGGGGCAAGAAAACGCCAAATACAATATATTGGTGTCCTTATGAGAGAGGTTGATACAACCGCTCTAAATGCAATTTTAGAAAAAATACCTCACCACAAAAAACTCTGATGTTTTTACCTACCACCCCAAAAGAGCTTGCAGCACTTGGCTGGACCAATCTTGATGTTATACTTATCACTGGCGATACCTATATTGACTCCCCATCTACAGGTGTTGCTGTTATTGGTAAAGTGCTTGTAAAACATGGATTTAAAGTTGGCATAATTGCACAGCCTGATATTGACTCTGATAAAGATATTAAAAGACTTGGAGAGCCTTCTTTATTCTGGGGAATAACCTCAGGTGCTGTTGACTCAATGGTCTCAAACTATACAGCTTTAAAAAAGAGAAGAAAAAGCGATGACTACACTCCTGGAGGAATTAACAATAGACGACCAGACAGAGCAGTAATTGCTTACACAAATCTTGTTAGACGCTATTTTAAAAACACCTCTCCAATTGTGCTTGGTGGAATTGAGGCAAGTTTAAGACGAATATGCCATTACGATTTTTGGTCAGATTCTATTAGACGTTCGATTTTGTTTGACGCAAAAGCTGATTATCTAATTTATGGCATGGGTGAGACCGCGGTAGTTCAACTTGCACAAGCTCTTCAATATGCTCGTGATCTTGAATATAAAGATAGTTCTTTTAAATCAATAACGACCTCATTAAAACTAAACAATCTCTCATCAACCTCAAAAAATACCTTACCTATTTATAAGATCAGAGGACTTTGCTATATTTTGCCCAACCTCAATACAGATTCAAATGGAGAGAGTGATTGTCCCCATTTATCCAATTATATTCCCCTACCCTCTTATGAAATTGTTAAACAGGATAAGGAAAAGTTTACTCAAAGTTTCCATATATTTTACCAAAACAACGATCCTCTGACAGCTTGCGGATTAATTCAAAAGCAAGATTCAAGATACCTTGTTCAGAACCCTCCAGCTTTTTACACTAATACGCAGGATATAGACCAAATTGCAGAACTTGATTTTGAAAGAGATGTTCATCCATATTATAAAAGATTTGGCAAGGTAAAAGCTCTTGATACTATTCAGTTTTCTATCAATACCCATCGAGGATGTTATGGAGAGTGCAATTTTTGCTCAATTGCAGTGCATGAAGGCAGAACTGTAAGATGGAGAAGCGAAGAGTCTATCTTAAAAGAGGTAAAAGCTTTGACTCAACATCCTGATTTTAAGGGTATAATTTCAGACGCTGGTGGTCCTACTGCAAATATGTATGGATTTGAGTGCCAAAAGAAACTCAATCATGGCGTTTGTCAAGATAAGCGGTGCATCTTTCCAACTATTTGCAAAAACTTAAAACCTGATCATTCAAAACAGATCAGCCTATTGAATAAAATCCAACAGATTCAAGGGGTAAAAAAGATTTTTGTAGCTTCAGGTATAAGGTATGATCTTATGTTTGCTGATGAAAAATATGGAGATAAATATCTTGAAGTTATTGTAAATAATCATGTGTCTGGACAGTTGAAAATTGCACCTGAACATAGCCAGAACGATATTCTTCAACTTATGGGTAAATCTGATAACTTGCCTATTAAAAAACGATCTATTTTAGAGTTTAAAAAAAGATTTGAGATGCTATCTGAAAAATGTGGCAAGCGGCAATTTTTAACCTATTATTTTATGGCCGCTCACCCTGGCTGTAAGCTTAAAGATATGGAGTTGCTTAAAAAATTTACCAATGAGAAACTTCACACAGTACCTGAGCAGATTCAAATTTTTACACCAACGCCATCAACTTATTCAACTTTGATGTATTACAGTCAAATCTGCCCGTTTACAGGCAAAAAACTTTTTGTTGAGAAAGATATTGCTGCTAAAGAAGAGCAAAAAGGTTTAATTACGAAGAAGCAAATATATCGTTTTAGAAAACAAAAAACCGTTATAAAACCAAAATAAAATTAAGTTAATTCAGAATATTATAAAATAAACAAGAAAGGAAAGTTGAACCTAACAAGAGTAATAAATGAGATATAAACTCAATTTCAACCACTATAAAGAAGTCATCAATGTTAGTCTCCCTATGGTCTTGAGTATGGGGTCTATTACTCTTATGGAGTTTACAGATCGTATTTTTTTGGCTAACTACTCGTTAGATGCATTAGCCGCAGCAACTCCTGCAGGAATAACAGCTTTTCTATTTAATTCGTTTTTTATGGGTGTTTCAGGATATGTTAATGTTTTTATTGCTCAATATATTGGTGCAAACAACAGGGAAGGAGTTGGAGCATCATTGTGGCAGGGAATATATTTTGCAATATTGGGAGCAATATTTATGTCATTGCTCTCTACTGCTGCTGCTGCTATTTTTTCTATAATAGATCATGCTCCAGAGATTCAACAGCTTGAGGTTATATATTTTCGTATCATTTGCCTTGGTTCTGGGATAACTCTTATTGCTTCTACTCTATCTTGTTTTTATTCAGGCAGAGGTTTTACTAAAACCGTGATGCTAATCCATATGACTGGTACGCTTTTCAATATACCATTAGGATATGCCTTGATAAATGGAAAGTGGGGATTTCCAGAACTTGGCATCAAAGGAGCTGCAATTGCAACTGTCAGTTCATGGATATTAATAGCCTCTATTTTTGGGATTCTTATATTTAATAAAAAAAATAACGACCATTTTCATGTTTTCAGAAAGAGAGCTTTTGATCCTGAACTTTTTATTCGTCTTATGAAGTATGGAATTCCAGGAGGAACTCAATTTTTTTTAGATATTTTAGTCTTTACATTTTTTATTCTGATGATAGGAAGAGTTGGAACAACAGAACTTGCCGTTACAAACCTTGTTTTGTCTATAAATGGACTCTCCTATATGCCGATGTGGGGATTTTCAATTGGGGTTAGCACGCTTGTAGGTCAGGCAATGGGGAAAAATATGCCAGATGACGCGGCTTTAGCTACAAGATCAACAGTTAATATTGCATTGGTATATGTTTGTTGTCTGATTATTATATTTATTTTAACACCTGAACCATTAATTCACCTTTTTCTACCAGATAATTTGACAATAGCTGAAAAAGAGCCTCTAATATTGATGGGTATTATTTTATTAAGATTTGTTGCTCTCTACCTCTTATTTGATTCTCTGATTATTATCTACACAGGTGCATTGAAAGGTGCTGGAGATTCACGATTTATTATGTTGAGTATAACAAGTACCAGCATTCTCTTTATTTTTATACCGCTTTGGTTTGGTATTAACAAGCTCGGAATGGGGCTTTATTTTGCATGGTCATGTATTACTCTATATCTTATGGTATTATTCATCATGGTTATAACAAGATATAATAACGGAAAATGGAAGGAGATAAAAATTCTTGAACACTGATAAAGAGATAAAAATTAATAAGCAGCTCACACATAGAGCAGTAGCGTATTACCTGCCAGAATCTATAAAACAAGAGAATCAAATGGAGCTATTAAAAGAAGAGCCTCTTTCAATTAATGTTCAAGGCTCAACTTATAGCGTAGTTATGAGAACCCCAGGAGAAGAGCGTGAACATGCTGCTGGCTTTTGTCTTGCAGAGGGGATTGTTGATAACTTAGAAGATATTGTAGATATTGCACTGTGCGATGGTGATGACTCAAATGTGGCTGCTGTAATGCTGTCTAAAGAACGCATTTGTAAAGTATCTCATCTTCTTGATAAAAAAGGCTATATAAGTCAAACAAGCTGCGGTATCTGTGGACGAGAGTTAATTGATGATCTTACAGCTATACTCAAACCAGTTCAAAATTCTATTACAATATCACTTCAGCAAGTGATGGAGTCTGTAAACAAGATGAATGATATTCAGCATTTGAGAAAACGATGCTATTCATCTCATGCAGCGATGATAATTGATAGAAATTACAACATACTTTCAATCTCAGAAGATGCTGGCAGACATAACGCTCTTGACAAAGCTATTGGAAAACTTTTTCTCCAAAAGAGGCTTAATCACGCTGGAATTGCTATAATATCATCAAGGGCAAGTTATGAGATGATTCAAAAATGTGCAAGAGCTGGTCTTGAAATTGTAATCAGTATTTCAAGACCTACTGCATTAGCGTGTGAGTTAAGTGATAGTCTTGGAATGACCCTTGCCAGTTTCAGAGACAAGGGTCTGTTTGTATTTACGTGCAGTGATAGAATACTATTGTAACCTGAGTTCGGGATAAGAATCTATGCAGCCTCTTTAAAATGTGAGAAAATATAAACTATTTCAATTTTTATATTTTCAAGGAGGTTGTCGATCGTGGGTATAATACAGTTGTTTTGTGAGGTAGATGATTTTTGTAAGTGGTTCATGGTTGAATGGGAAAAAAGACAAATCGGGGAAGGAACAAAAAGACGACTTAGAAGCCGCGGTTTAAGCTGTTCTG
>JADFXA010000201.1 GCA_015233755.1 Desulfamplus sp.
TTTTTGGCTGTTTTTAAAGCCTTTTCCTTATCTTCTTCAGCTTTTTCAGCTTTTTTCAGAGCCTCTTCTTTCTCTGATTCAGCTTTTTTAGCTGCTTTAAAGGCTTTCTCTTTTTCCTCTTCTGCCTTGTCAGCTTTTCTTAGAGCATCTTCCTTTTCTGATTGAGCTTTTTCTGCACTTCTTAAAGCCTCCTCTTTTTCAGCAAGAGCCTTCCTTGCAGATTCGAGAGCAGTCTCTTTCTCATCTTTTGCTTTGTCAGCTTTTTTCAACGCATCTTCTTTTTCAGATTGAGCTTTTTCTGCACTTCTGAGAGCATCCTCTTTTTCAGCAAGAGCCTTTCTTGCAGATTCAATAGCTTTTTCCTTTTCTTCTTCTGCCTTTGCAGCTTTTTTCAGAGCATCTTCCTTTTCTGATTTTGCAGTTGCACTACTTCTGAGAGCCTCCTCTTTTTCAGCAAGAGATTTGCGAGCAGCTTCCAGAGCCTTCTCTTTTTCTTCGTCAGCTTTTTGAGCTTTGTTTAGAGCCTCATCTTTTTGTGATTTTGCAATTTTGACAGCCTCGTCCTTTTCTAACAAGGCATTTTTCACAGCTTTTTCCTTTTCTGATTCAGCTTCCTTTGCCTTTGAGATCGCTTTATTTTTTTCTGCCTCTGCTTTTTCAGCATGATTTAGAGCGGTCTCTGTCTCTTTTAGAGATTTTTCAAGCTCTTTCTCAAGTCTTTCAATCTCTTGACTCTGCTCAACAGCTCTATTTTGTATCTCTGCCATCTGGTCATTTAAAATAGATATAATAGTCTCATGCTGCCTCTTGGACTCTTTTATCAGCTTCTCATTTATAGGCAGCTTAGCTGTTAAGTCAATTTTAAGAGATTTGACCATCTGATGGAGTTTTGCAACCATGTTTGCTTTTTCTTGAGCAACCATCTCTTCTGCTGAAATCATTATAGTTGTTTTATCTTCGGACATGTTCACATCACTCCTTTAAAGATTTAAGCACATTGCTCTTTCATTGATTTTTTTGGATAAAGTCTCTCTTCTCTTTCATAGATACTGGAATTGATATTATCCTCTATGATTCCAAGCTCTGTGAATAATTTTGACAACTTATCATCATCAAATATTTCAAGCTCAGGAGAGCTTTGTTTTATTTCAGCAACTCTTTCACCAATTTCTCTTTGAAGTTTGATTTTTTTGTGTTTAAGCTCATGGATATTGTATGTAAGGGTAATGCCTTTTGTTGAAGTTAATGCAGCTTTCCAAAATTTATCCAGAGCATTAACAACAATATCTCCAAGATGAGTCATTGTATATCTTACACCTTTTGCACCGTTTTGCTCATTTTCCATCTCAAAGCCTCCTTTTTTTCTGGTATTTGATTTTTGTTATATTCAAATAATTTGGAAACAGATTTTATAGCTTTTAGAAAGTTTAAAATATCATTAACTTCTCTTTTTCAATTGATCCCAGTACTCTTCAGGCATATCTTTGCAAAGCATTAAAGCTCCGCCTGCCCCAGCATACAATGGCTCTTCAACTTTGTTTACCTTGCCATACCCAAGAGTTTTTTTCATATATTTCTCTATCTCTCTTTGAAGACCTACAATCTGACTGCCTCCGCCTGCAAGAATAACATTTTGTTTAAGACCATCCTGAAATTCAGGGTCAAATGTTGCTACAAGTTTTCTGATTCCATCAACAATTTCAGGAACAATTGATCGACACGCGGCCTTTATTTCGTCAGTAACATCACACGGCGTAGGTTTACCATTGACAGGAAGTTCAATAAATACGCTTTCACTTTGAGAAGATAGTATTGCATTCTCTTCCTTAAACCTTTTGACCATGTTGAGTGTCAGATTTGCATCAGCATATTTCTTTTTTATAAGCTCAAGAAATATCCTATCAATATGATCTCCTGCCTTAAATGTTGTTATTTGGTCATCTTGTGTTGGGATTGTGCCGTGCATTCTGCAAAGATCAGTTGTGCCCGCACCTATATCGATTATCAGTGCATTTGAATAGAGGTTAAGTCCATAAGCAACTGTAAAAGGTTCAGACGCAATAAGCACATCGTCAAGAATACCTTCTGCAATATCAAGAAGGTCTTTTTTATTATTCTGGGTTGCAAGGGCTGGGGCACCAATCACACCTCTAAGAAGCACATTATCAGGCTCTTCCTTTGTAACCTGAGAGATTAGCTGTCGTAAAAGCTCTCGTGCAACGCTTTTTGCCTTATTATATTCCTCTATATTTTTTTCAGGAGAATCAGAATGAAGAAGAACGCCTCTGTCAAAAGGACGATATAGATTTAGTGCAAGTCTATTTTTTAGAGCATCATCTCCAAAGATAATGCCTTTTCCCAACATTTTTTGAGAAACAGCATCTTTAGGATAGCCAACATAGCTTGACATAAAGGTTCTTATTCCATTATCACAGGCAATGACGCTTCTTGATGTTCCAAGGTCAATGCCGATATTAAGTATTTTTTGCCCACTCATTTTTTATAAAGTTTCCCCGTTGCTATGATCTGAATTTGTTTGTTAGGAATCTCTTAATGCCTTGTTTTCATTGACAAGAGCCTGCAAGAATGCACTTTTCTGTTCGGTCAGTCTTTTTTGCTGTTTTACGATATTTTGCTTCTCAAGCGTATTACCTTCTGAGAAAACTCTCAAACCATTTTTTTCAAGAGCTTCAAGCTGCTGTTCAATATGGGAAATTTTCTCTTCCAAAGCCTTTATCTTTTCGTTATGAAGAGTTGTTTCACTTACAATACTATCTTTAAAAGTCGTCTCTTGAATAAGTTTATCATGTTCCCAAGCATGTCTATCTATTGCTTTAAGCTCTTTTTCTTGAAAAGATTTTGCCCGTTTATCTTTAAAATATACAAATGGCTTTGCAACAGTTTTTATTACAGGTGTGGTTAGCTTTTTAACGCCCGCAATAACTGCACAACCTCCACGCTTTGCTGCATAACCACTTCGTTTTACATAGCTTAATGAAAGTCTTCCAGCATATTCAAATGTTGCTGCACTGTATTTTCCTGCTGTTGATATTGATCCCATATCGCAATTGCCTTTTACTGTTGCAAAACTGTTCTCACCAACGTATTCGAAATTTTATTCAAAATTTGTTAAAACTAAATCTTATCCGTGTTATAAAATTTGGTCATTAAAAGATATATAAAAATATTAAACGATTTTTTCATCAGAAACCAATAAAGTTTTATATTCAAGACTGGTAAAACGTCTCATGGCTTATAAAATAAATGATAGCTGTATTGGCTGCGGTAGTTGTGCCAAAAAATGCCCTGAAAACGCTATTGAGGGTCAGGTTAAAATTCGTTTTGAAATCGATGAATTTATCTGTTCAGAGTGCGGTAACTGCTTTAATACATGCAAAATGGGAGCAGTTACCGATCCATTTGGCAATACATCACCCAAAAAGAGTAAAAAACAGAGTGAATCAAAATCAAGAATTGACCCTGAGACCTGTGCTGGCTGCAAAAATTGTTATCTGAATTGCCCTATGGATGCCATAACCATAGTGAAAAAGGGCTTTTTTGTAGGCACTTACTGCCGTATCAACTCTGAGCTATGTTCAGGATGCGGCAACTGTGCCAGAAATTGCATAACTGGTGCTGCGATTGTTGAGTGATTTATCGGTAAATCAAGCTACATCAATTTACCTTCCTACTCTTTATCACTCAGAAACACTCTATAATGATACCCGCACGATGGACAGTAATTTATGGTCTCTTTTGCAGTGTATTGATAAACTCCAAGAAGAATAAAAGGCACTCCAAGTATAGGGCCGCCTATAAAAAGAGTGAATGTTGCTCCAAGAGCTATAAAAGTAGCAGGCCAATTACCTGTATGTTTTTTAACCGTTACTAAATCCATTTTATCACCGCATTGGCGGCATTCTATAAATTTTTTTGTTGTAACCGTCATTTATACAACCTCTTTGCTCTTCTTTTTCTTGATACTATTAAGTCCCCAGCTAAGTCCAACAGCACCGCCGACAACTCCTGCAATCTTTGTAATTACACCTGTAACAACTACCTCTGCCGCACTTGCAGCAACCGCTATTGCAGCAACACCGCCTAAAAGCCCGATGCCTCCCCCAATAAGAACTTTGCTGCCAACCTGCATAACATCGGTAAAGCCTACTCTATTACCATCTTCCCATATATTTTCGTCATACTCGTAATCATCGTAGGAGTAACCTTTAGGGCGCATCTTCTTTAAGTTCTCTTTTTTTGTGTATATATCTCTTTTTCTATCTTCATAAGTTTTGAAATGTTCAGCCATTTAAGTCGCCTCCTGTTACAGGCAAAGAAAAATAAAAATGTCTTCTCTTTTTATTGTTTTTTTTCCTGAGCTCTCTTTTTATAGAACTATCATGTTCTGTTTTTGTTTTCCTGAAAATATTGATTCCAGCTCCAGCAACTCCTCCTCCTGCACATCCGCCAACCTTCACTGCTGCCACATGTCCAAAAAGAGCTTTTAAAGCTACAGAAGGTATTACAGCCATACTGCCACAAACAGCAACAAAGCCGACACCTGCTCCCACTGCTGCGGTTTT
>JADFXA010000202.1 GCA_015233755.1 Desulfamplus sp.
AAAGGCGGCTCATATTTTAGGAATAAGTGAGAGAGTGTTACGATATAAGATGAAGAGAGCTGGGATTGCAAAAAATTCTTGAATTTTACCGGGTAATCTTTGGAATACAAAAGAGTTTTTTACTTTAGAGCCTGTTTAGATATTCAGGCTCTTATAGATTTATAGGTATTTATCCAATTTGATTTAAAGGAGGTGGGTGGGGTCTATCTTTATGTTTATTTGAATTTAGGTTATTGCAAAAAACTTACTTATTTACCACTATATCTTCTCTGTTTCGACAACATCCTCTTTCGAACTCTTATGCTCAAAGGTGTAACTTCTACAAGCTCATCTGGATTAACAAAATTTAATGCTCTCTCAAGTGTAAGAGGTTTAATTGGAGAGCAGATAGTGCTTTCATCTTTACCAGAGGCTCTCATATTGGTAAGTTTCTTTTCTTTGCAAGGATTTACATCAAGATCATTCTCTTTGCTGTGTTCCCCAACTATCATACCCTCATAAACAGGTGTACCTGGAATTATCATAAGCCTTCCTCTTGGCTCAAGATTATAAAGAGCATAAGGAACTGCTTTGCCTTTTCGATCACTTACCAATGAGCCTGTGCGTCGAGTTGGGAAATCACCTCTGAAGGGTTCATAACCTTCAAAAATTGAGTTCATAATTCCTGTTCCCTTAGTATCTGTCAGGAATTCATCTCTGTAACCAATAAGAGATCGAGAAGGGATAGAAAACTCCATATTTGCTCTTCCTCTTTTATTTACAAGTTTTGTTAATCTGCCCTTTTTCATAGATAGTTTTTCCGTAACAATACCTGTGAACGCCTCATCACAATCAATAAAAAGGTGTTCAATTGGTTCTGTTCTTTCACCATTTTCTCCTGTTTTATAGATAACTTCTGGTCGTCCAACGCAAAGTTCAAATCCTTCACGCCTCATGGTTTCAACCAAAATTGCCATTTGAAACTCTCCTCTTCCTTGCACTACAAAGGAGTCTCTTTCAGCGGTCTCTTTTAGAGATATTGCAACGTTTGCCAATGCCTCTTTCTCTAATCTCTCACGTATTTTGCTTGATTGTACATATTTTCCCTCAAGACCTGAGAATGGAGAATCACATATTGTAAACATCATTGATACAGTAGGTTCATCAACAGTTATTCGAGGCAGAGGCTTAGGAAAATCTTTTGTGCATATAGTATCACCAATTTCAAACCCATCAGTTCCTGAAATCACTGCTATATCTCCTGCTTCAACTAATGTGGCTGGACAGAGAGCAGGTCCTTCATAAGTTTGAAGGCTGGATACTTTTAGCTTGGCTGGCTGCTCATTTTTACCTATCAGCACCAACTCATCTTTTGAACTTACTTTACCATTAGCAATCTTTCCAATGGCAAGACGTCCTGTATAATCTGAATGGCCAAGATCAGATATAAGCATCTGAAAAGGCTCTTCAGGGTCAAAAGAAGGTGCTGGAATTTTATCAATTATAGTTTTAAAAAGAGGTTGTAGATCAACACCTTCGTCAGAAAGCTGATGTTTGGCGACTCCAATTTTTCCAATGGCATATAAAACAGGAAAATCTATCTGATCATCAGTTGCATCAAGGTCTATGAAGAGATCGTATATCTCATCTAAAACTTCTGTTACTCTTGCATCAGGACGGTCTATTTTATTGACCACAACAATTATACGCAAACCCGCTGTAAGTGCTTTCTTTAACACAAAACGGGTTTGAGGAAGCGGACCTTCTGAGGCATCTACAAGTAAAATAGCTCCATCAACCATAGATAACGCCCTCTCAACCTCTGCACCAAAGTCAGCATGTCCTGGTGTATCAAGAATATTTACTTTGATACCATCAAGAACTACAGAGCAGTTCTTAGCTGAGATTGTAATTCCTCTCTCTCTTTCAAGATCCATAGAATCCATTACACGGTCATCAATCTCTTTTCCTTGCCTAAAAACCCCGCTTTGTTTGAACATTGCATCTACAAGAGTTGTCTTTCCGTGGTCAACATGAGCAATAATAGCAATATTTCTGATATTTTTATTCTGTTCTTTATTATGTTTATTCTCAGTTCTAATATTTTCAATCTTATTTTGTGCCATTTTTTTTGTTAATCCTTGAGTGTTGTTGGGAAACAATTTGTTTCTTTAAGAAAAAAACAAAGCAGGTGTAAGATTATTAAAAATATCCTACACCTGCTGTAAGTTTTAGTTAATTGGACTATTTACTTTACAAACGGAAAATAATCAACTCCTTTGTATCCATTAGCAATATAAATGCCAGAATCCTCCATTACTGTATTATTTTGTGCGGCATAAATATCATCTGAGAAAGTAGCGATCTCTTGTAGAGCTCCGCCTGATACATTAACAATCTTTATCTCATTGTTGTTCCAATAAGGAGGCACAAATGTTCTCCAATATGGATAGTAGTTTCTTGCTGTAAGAAGAATTTTTCCATTCAAAGCCTTTACTGGCGAATAGCTGCCTTTAATATCATAGGAGCTTATAATGTTAAGAGTTGAAGGAGCAATAACATATATTTTGGTCTGCTCATCTTTTACAGCTACAAGATATACATTCTCTTTATCGCAAATAACTTCGGAATATCCGTATGTATCTTGATCAAAAAAGATTGTTTTATCAAGTACTCCACTATCTTCTCCTATTTGAATCGCGTTAATACGAGTTCCTTGAGTTGATTCTGGTTTCTCTGGGTCTTCTGGTATTATAACATCATCATCTGGTGCCATATCTGATCTAACAGTTCCATCTTTGCTCTCATAAGCATAATATGGATAGTAGTATCTGGTAGTTTCAATCGTAATAAGTTGTGTTCCGTTGCTGAAAACTCCTTTTGGTGTCCCTGGAATAGATATGTCAGGCAATTCTACAGGCTTGTTAATGTCAGAGCAGGCATAACGTTTTAAAGTAGTGTTTATTGAGTATCCCCCCTCAATATAGTAATCATCTCCACTTTCATTAACATCATCTTTAGGATAATAATATTGGCTTATAGCAAAGTATAGTATGTTTTCTGAAAGAATAGGGTCCGAAGTTGTAGATGTTGAAGTATCTCCAAGTTTAACAATATTTCCGATGTTCATTGTTTTTGGATCAAAGAGCTTAAATGCTCCCGAACTCCACGAGAATACTACTCCAAAACCATTGTTATCAATGATAAGCTCGGGATAGAGTAGTTCTGAATCTTTGATAGTTGAAGGTTTTGCAAAATTAAATTGACTGTCAACGTTTTGGCTGCCATTGGTGCTGTCATAACGCATGAGATCAGATGTGCCATCAGTATAAAAATCACCACCAAGTGCAAAGATACTCTTCTGCCCTTGAGCCATATTTCCTTCATAAATAGCTATTTTTTCAATATTGTAAGCAAGCCTAAGTTCGCCGAGTATAACTGGTTTTTCAGTTGATGAAATACTTATTGTATTAAGTGCAGCATCTCCCATACTCAAGACAATGTTTGCAATATCATCAGCAGAGTCAGAACTATCAGCCTCAGCTCCCCTTTGGACATTAAAGTCTGCTTGAATAAAATCATCTCTCTTAAAAGAGTTCCAACCTTCATCAACATGAATTATCTCAAGACCAGAATAGTTCGCATCAGTATAATAGCCTATAGGAACCATTATAACTCCTGATGCTGTATTCAGATAAAAACCTCTGTCATCTTCAATCGCAATAGAGTAAGTATAATCTGCGATACCTGAAATAGGTGTTACTCTATCAAGAAGGGTTGGTTTTAAAGGATCTTCAACTGAAAATAGTGCAACAGATACTCTTCTTTTTCCATCACTGTCATCGTAACCAAGTGCAATGAGCCTGTTTTTATAGAATCTTATATATTCTGACCAACCTGGCACCTCAAGCTCTCCCATAATTTTAGGAGCTGTATGGTCTGTAGTATCAATAACCCAGAGAGGGTCTTTTCTCTCGTAAGTTACAATATAAGCTCTGTTCTCCATAAATGTTCCAGCAAAAAGATCTTCTCCCGGGGCAATTCCATTAACAGAACCTTTTTCTGTAACACCTGATGAACCAATATCAAATATTTTAAGTGAGCTTCCTTTGCTTATATCTTGATCTCGATAAATTACAAAAAGAGCATTGTCTGAGATATTAACATGATACTCAGAAGGAACTCGACCCGGAATCTTAATCTCAGCAACTCTTGTAAGTGGATCATTATTATCAAGATCAAATAGATGAAGTACTGTATTATCCCAGCTTATCCTTGCAATTTGAACCACATAATCGCTGTTAAGATAAATATCTGAGTCATACCCCTCAAGTTTTTTCTTGGAGATTAAAACTGGTAAAAGAGGGTTTGAAATATCAACTACCGCCACTAATGATCCTCCCTCATCCATAGTTGAACTATCATCAGTTTTTCCATTTTCATCCGTTGAATCTTCGTTATCAACTTTATCTGATGTATCTACAGAGTATGGATAGTAGTATGGAACTGTCCCAGTAATAAATATACGCTCTTTTGATTTTCTGGAGGCAATATATTGAATGTTTGTGTAGGCTTGC
>JADFXA010000203.1 GCA_015233755.1 Desulfamplus sp.
CTCTCTGCCGATTATCCGTAATGGTCTCACACCTTTTGGCATATCAATTATTATTATGATTTTTCTTGCCACAACGCTTAAGAGATCTCCGAGTTCCGCTGTAAATATTCTTGGCAAATCTTGGCTTGACTCTACAAAATAGGTATTTCCATCACTGTTTTGTGCAAGTTTTGCCATCAGATCTTCATTGTAATCTGTGCCCACCCCGACTGTGGAGACAGAGATATCCTCTTTTATCAAGGCTGCTCCAAGCCTTCCGAGATCATCAGGTGTGCTTGGGCCTACATTGGCAATACCATCTGAGAGAAGTATCATACGGTTGATATATCTGCCTCCGAGATTTTTTCTCAACTCTGCTGCACCTTGGCTTACTCCGCCAAACAAGGCGGTATTGCCGCCTGGCTGAATCTGCCGGATCTGTGGAATAAAACCTTCTGTATATTGAGCACTCTGGGCTACAATAGTAGTATCCACATTATGATCATAGACCACAAGAGAAAATATATCGTTCTTACCAAGCCGTTGTAATGCCTCAATGGCAGCATCTTTAGCTCGTTCTATTTTTGAGCCTGACATTGAGCCTGATCTGTCTAATACAAGGGATAAGTTTACAGGAGGCCTTTTAGGAGTTGACGAGGAGGGGTTCAAACTGGCAGGTATTTTTTCTATAGGCAATGCGTCAAGAGTAACCTTAATTATGACATTTTGAGAATTACCTGCTGGTAGAATTGCTCTATCTGTTTCTACGTTGCATACTACGGTTGTTTCACTATTTTGAATAGCGCTACTGTCTTGTAAAGTATTTGTGCTGCTTTTACTCTCTTTAACAAGCTCTGTCTTTGTATCTGCAGCTTTGGCAACCATTACATTTAGAACTAATATGGTTGAAAATACCATTGCCGCTATAGCTGTAATGATTTCTGTTCTGATGAGACGTTTCATAGTTCTCTCCTTTTATTAATTGCTACAACTCGGTTACCAATGGAGTTTTTAGTATATTACAAGATACTAAAAAATTTAGTTATAGAGGTACACTTTTACCTCCTTGCACCTCTATAAAAAGAACTCAATTTATTACCGGTTTGAGTATAAGATTTAGAATCTCAATTAATGACCTATTACAGTATATTGTTTAGTCCCATAAAGTAAAGTTGAGTATAAATTACAAATTTATGGATTCAACGGGAAATCTCTATGTTGAAATCCATCATAAACATCAGACATGCTGAAGAAATTGGGATCAAATTGAGGTTTGCCATCAGCTCCCATAAGAATATTGCCAGATTCACCAAGAGGTATCATACTCTCAATTCTTACAGGTCCTGAGCTTCCCATCTCTACACAATGAGCATAGGTTGATCTTGATGAAGTAGGAATTTGATGCAGAACTCCTAACATTTCGTGCTTATAAGAAATATTCCCTCTTTTATCTGTTCCCCAAGGCATTTCACCCAATTTTTTCAAAGCATTGTCTAAGGCAGCAACAATAATAGCATCAAGTTTTTGAGGTGCTGTTGTATCTACTTTATTTTCAAACCAATTATAATTATTTTTAATAGTTGAATTTAATTTCGGTAATCCATGTAAAAGTACATTAAAAAGAACAATTCTGTTTTCGGTAACACCAAGTTCATCTTCAAATGTCAATCTAAGGACTTCACTTATCCATTGATTCATTAAAATCCATGCATCGGAACGATCATTACCATTAGCCCAGTTAGATTCTCCTCCATCAACAAAATGCCCGTCCCATTCATTAAGTAAAGATATAGCATTTATCCGAGCATCTGTTTTGGCTGACTCAACCGCAGGAATAAAATCTGCTTTAACATATTTCCATGGATTACCACCATCTCCGTAAGTCTCAAATTTAGATGACAGATACTCATTTCTAACTGAATCTGTAGTTGAGATATACATAGCAAGATTTCTTACATCCTCAAAAGTGAGTTTTTCATGGGTTGATAAATAATCTTCAAGAACATGTGCCCTGTGAAATGGTCCAAAGTAATATGTCGGTGTATTTGATGAATCCATATAATCATGGCTTGATCTACTATTCCATCCACTATAAAAACCTCTTTTTGCATTTCGAGAATGCGATCTTGGTTTATATACTACAGGGTCAGACCACTCAGCCGTCCCATCACCAGGCTGTGGAAATCTTGAGTCAATACCTTCTGGTCTTATAGGATCAAAACCAGACATCCAATAGGCAATATTACCTTCCTTATCTGCGTAACAGTAATGTTGAGAAAGAGATACTTTGTCAATAGCAGCACCAAATTGGTCCATACTTTGTGCTCTTGCAAGATCAAGATATGTCTTTACGATTTCAAATTCTTTTCCCCAATGTGAATATTTCCATGAGATTACAGGTTCAGAATTTATTACAGGCCCGTGAGAAGTTCTATAAATAGGCAATTGCACATCTGTTTCACCAGCAACCTTTATAGTTTCTGTACGATGCAAAAATATAGCTGAAGGATCTTCAATGTAATAGTCAAGAGTGTGTGCATGTCCCACTTGCATTGACCATGCGTGATGAGGAGTTCTTCCTATAACAATCGCTGGCATACCAGGAATTGTCATTCCTGAAATATTTAGGCCAGCACCTTTGATAGAACCTTCTGTAACAATAGATGGGACTGAAAAATTAAAAGCGTGATCCATTTGAGGGCCTGAATAGAGTATTGGATTGCCACTGGCTGTTTTAGCTCCTGAAACAACCCATGCGTAACTTCCAATCTTTACATAGGCATTTATATCTTTAAGATTTGCAACAATCTCTTCATTCTTTTTTTCCATCTGAACTGCTATTTCCTGAAAATCACAGCTTTGATCAATGTTATTTGCATAAATAGAGGTGTTTTTATTAGTGCTGCTAACGTCTGTTCCTGTTGTTTTTTCAATATAGGTTACTGCATCAGGATCGTCCTGCCATCTTAAATCTTGGAACATTGTCAAATAATAATTGGGAAATTGTGCTTTTAGCTTCTGCATCAGTGCAAGATTTTGAATTTGTCCCTGTTCAGTTGCTTCACCATCAAAAAAACGCAGCATATTGGTTGCCCATGCCAGAACATCTGTTGTAGTCCAATCCTCAGGAACAAAATCAATACCAAGCTGTTTCCCAAGTGCATGAAATTCAAATGGTAATTTACTGCGATCACTCTTAACCTCAGCAATTCTGCGATTAAAACCCGCCACATATCCATTAATTGCAGATTTTGATTCGGGATCAAGGGCATTAAAGCCTTGTTGGTACTCTTCATCAGAATATCCGGTAGTACGCACTTTAATATCGCTGGCAAGCTGGCTTTTACCAAATATTTCAGCAAGTTTACCTCTACCTACTCTTCTATACTTTTCCGCTTGCCAAAGACGATCTGTAGCTACAGCATATCCCATCGATTCAAAAACAGTGTAAGTATCTGTTTTATCGTCTCCAGTTATAAACCACACCCCTTTATCGTCTCTTGAAGTAGTTACAGGAAGGTTAAGTAATTCAAGAGAACCCATATCAAGTTTCCACAAAAGTTCAGCATTTGAAGTTGTTTTATCATAAGGGAGTAATTTGAACTTAAGATGTGTGCCATAATAATTTGCACAATCTATTGCCAAAACAAGATCAGATGGCACTACAAAAGGGGCTTTACACGCTTGTTCCAAAGCTGTTTGAGAAGATTCCATTATTAAGAAAGAGTCAAGTTTCCAAAAAAAGTCAGACTGTATATCACTATTTGGGTTTTTATATGGCTTCAATGTAAAATTAAATGAAACATCGCCATATTTTGCACATGGCACATAGAAACTTAAATCTTGATTAATGCTAATACAATTGTTGTCAGCTATTGCATTAACTGTAATAAATAGGTTAAAAAACACAATCATCAATACAATTACTTTTTGAGTCTTTCTCATCATAATCTCCTTTTAATCTAACAGTTTATTATCCATTAATTGACTTCACTGAGTAAAATGACTCCCCAATTTTTAAGTAAAAGTTAGGGAATGATATAATACCTTTCTTTTATTGTACTCTATCGTTTTTCTTCATCATTCAATCTTTAGAGTTTAAGGAGTGAATGATGGGGATTTTACAGATTGTCTTTGTCATTTGGATATGCTGACATCGTCATCGCTCCACTTGAAAGCCTCACCGTTTAAGGTTATTGTCTCTTTATTGAACCAAACAGTCAAATCGTCATCATCTTTATCTGGTTTTTCTATTTCAATGCCTGTTTTGCCAACTTTGAAGAGCGTGTTGGTATATTTTATCATTTTAGCTAATTGTTCATCAGAGCTAATTATCTGGGATTTGAAGAGCATCTCTATATCATAGTCTTCTGTTGCTGTTTTATCTGTCTCAAGCTTTTCGCGAACCAAATAAATGGATATATCACCAGAAAGTTTTTTCTTTATAAATTTTTTTATTGGAATTACATCTTTAAAGGTCAGCACGGTCATTTCAGGAAAATCTGGCATCACATCAGCATCTGACGGATGGAACTCTTTTTCACCATCGTCACCCCTAAATTTTAATATTA
>JADFXA010000204.1 GCA_015233755.1 Desulfamplus sp.
ACAAAAGAATATTGATTCTGATTTTATAGAGTTGCAATTTCTATAAAAAAGTATATAAGTGAATGTTTAATAGATAGATAAAGGTTATCTAATGTCAATCTTTAATTACAATTACAATAGCAACTAATAATTTTAATTTTAACAGAAATTGGAGAAATTTATGCAAAAAAATAAATTTATTGCTCTTTGTTTAGCCTGCTTATCTGTTTTTATTATAGAGAGAGACTCATGGTCAAAAGATACTGTGATGTGGGGACATAACTGCGTTCCACCTTTATATGTTTGTGACGGCGATAAAGTAACTGGAGTTGCTGCTGATATTGAGAATATTATATTTGAAAATCTTAAAGAGTATGATCATCAAAGGTTAAGCAGCAATGTTGAGAGGCTTATAGATAACCTAAAAATTCAAGATATGTTTTTTTGTAATGTAGCTATGGCTAAAAATCCTGAACGAGAAAAATTCGCTTATTTCTCTATTCCAGCGGCTATTGTTCCGCCAATCCATATTTTTATCAGAAAAGATGACCACGCTATTTTCGGAGGTTCAGATACTGTATCATTAGAAAATAGTTTAAAAAATACAAAATTAAAGTTTGGATACCCCGCCTCCCGTAGCTTTGGTAAAGAGATTGATTCCATAATAAAGGCACACTCAAATGAAGCTCATGTATCTGCATCTTACTCATCTGCAGTTGCAGATCAGCCTATTAATCTACTAATGGAAAAACGTATTGACTACACAATTGGCGGGTATTTTGCACTAAAAATTGCTGCAAAAAAGCAGGGTATAGAAGATAAAATCCTACCGCTTAAAATAAGTGAAAAACAGGATTATTTAGTTCTTTATGTTGTAGCTCCAAAAAACGATTGGGGTAAAATTATTATTGGTAAAATAAATGCTGTGTTGCAAAAAGAGATTCCTACACAAAGATATTTTGATTACTTCAAACCGTTTTACGATGATAAGACAAAAGATGAGTTCAAAAAACAGTATGAAGAGTTGTTGATTAAACCAATCGCAAAATAGAGCTGACTACTATACTTCCAACGGTCATAAATTTCTTTATTATCAAACTGTTCAGCCGTGGGCTAAAGCCATCGGCTGAAATTTATAAGTCCTCTTAAGAGGACTTTGATAAGTTAGCCCATAGCTTTAGCTTAGGGCGGCAAATAAAATTAAAAGCTCAAATTTAGAGTATAAATAATTTTTCATTAAATAAAGACATCTAACTAAATGAAACCAATCTTTAGGAACTCCATTTCTCAAAAACTCATAATAAGTCTTAGTATTATGATTTTGGCTGTATCCACAATAACAATCTTTTCTCTCTATATTCTAAAAACCCGCCAATCAATAGCTGAATTGGATAAAAATGCCTTAGAGTACATACAATATCTGACTGATGCTTTAAAAGAACCACTTTGGCAGATTAATCAAGAAGCTATCAAAGGTATAGGTAGTGCTTTTGCAAAAAATGACTTAATAATTAAGCTGACTATAAATGATCGCACAGGTAAAAATCTACTAAGTATAGATAAAAAAAAGAAATTTGAGTTCATAGAAAAGTCAGGTGAAATTAGGAATCAAAATATACTTCTTGGTAGTGTCTCTATAAGTTTCACAACAGAGCTGTACAAAGAAAAAAATTATCAATTTTTGCAGTATTGCATCATGACACTCATAATTGTCCTGATTACACTTATTTTTGCAACAGGATTTTTGTTAAAACGTTTCTTTAAAAAACCACTTAAAAACCTTAATGATATAGTAAATTCTTACACATTGGGTAATTATGAGTTTTCTATTGATTATGTCCCTTTTATTGAATTTGAACCATTTATAAATGTGCTGAAAGATATGGGAGAAAAGATAACAGCTCATATAAAGGCATTGCAAATGGCAGAAGAGAAATATCGTGGAATTTTCAACAACTCTATGCAAGGGATATTCCAAACAACCCCTGCTGGAAAGTTTCTTATTGCTAATCCAGCTTTAGCACGCATTATTAAGTATGACTCTCCAGAAGAGCTTATAAGTTCAATAGACGATCTATCAAAGGACTTTTATGTTGATGCTTCAAGAAGAATAGAGTTGTTAGAAATTTTATCTAATCAAGGATATATAAAGAACTTTGAATTCAAGGCGTTGTGTAAAGATAAAAGCCAGATTGATGTTTCTATAGATATTCAGGTTGTCTCTGATAGTAGTGGTAACCATCTCTACTATGAGGGCATGTTAGAAGATATATCTGAAAAAAAACGAATTGCAAATTTGAGACTTGCTAAAGAATCTGCTGAGGCTGCAACAAAGGCAAAAAATGAATTTCTTGCCAATATGAGCCACGAAATCAGAACACCAATGAATGCTGTTATAGGTTTTTCTGGGCTTGCATTAAAAACCCAACTTACCCCGAAACAGCGTGACTACATTGAAAAAGTTGACTCATCTGCTAAATCTTTGCTTGGTCTTATTAATGATATTCTTGATTTTTCAAAGATTGAAGCTGGCAAATTAGAGATGGAGTCAATTTGCTTTAATCTTGAAGATGTTATGAATAGTGTTGCTAATATTGTTTCTGTAAAGGCTTCTGAAAAAGAGATTGAATTTATAAGCACCATAGAGGCTGGTGCGCCTATCTCTCTAATTGGTGATCCGCTCCGATTAGGTCAAATTTTGATAAATCTTTGCAATAATGCAGTTAAATTCACTGAATCAGGTTATGTTTTCGTAAAAGCTGAACTTATCGGTATATATTCGCAATCTAATAAAATAAATTCTGACTCTTTAGAAGAGAATCAGGAATTGGTAGAAGTTATAGAACCTTATGATACCAATATTTTTAAAGATAATGACAAATGCCGGCTTAAATTTTCCGTATCAGACACAGGAATCGGCATGAATGACGAACAGATTGGAAAGTTGTTCAAAGCTTTTTCTCAAGCAGACACATCAATAACTCGCAAGTTTGGAGGAACTGGACTTGGCTTGACAATATCGAAAAACCTTGTTGAGATGATGGGAGGGGAAATAACAGTTTCAAGTGAAATCGATAAAGGAAGTACATTCTCGTTTACAGCAGATTTTATCTATAAGAAATTAGAAAAGAAAAAAACTTATGCAATGCCTAAAGATCTTAAAGGTTTAAGAGTTCTTATTGTTGATGATAATAAAACAGCACTTGAAATATACGAAGAGCAGATAAAATCTTTTGGGTTTATCGTTAATACTGCTGACTCAGGTAAAAAGGCTATAGAGGAGCTGAATAGAGCATCTTCTGAAGGTAAAAGTTACGATTTGGTCTTAATGGACTACAGAATGCCTGACATAGATGGGATTGAAACATCAAAGAGAATAAAAGAAAACCCTGACATGTCACGTCTTCCTTTAGTAATTATGATAACAGCTTTTGGGCGTGATGAAGTGGTAAAGCAAGCAGAAAAAGCTGGAATTAAAGCCTTTCTTATGAAACCTGTAAATGTCTCTCTTATGTTCGACACAATAATGGATATATTTAGTCGAGAATCAAACGATAATCTCAAAGATTCTGAAGAGAATAGTTCTGCATCTAAAACTGAATATTCTGGTCAACATACTGACATAATTGAAAATGACGTTCTCTCTAAAATGGCTATGATCAAGGGTGCAAGGATTCTTCTTGTTGAGGATAATAAACTAAACCAGCAGGTTGCAAAAGAGATACTGCTTGATGCTGGAATATTTGTTGAGATTTCAGATAACGGTCAAGAGGCTATAGATGCGATAAACATGGGGCAGCTTGAAGTAGAAAAATCTAAAATAGATCAGTATGAAATGGATCAAAAAGAGTATTCAATCAGCCCAAATAATATAGAGATAAGAGCCCAAAACAGGTATGATCTTGTATTTATGGATATTCAGATGCCTATTATGGGCGGATATGAAGCTACAAAAATAATAAGGCAAAATCCAAAGTTTGATAAGTTGCCAATAATTGCAATGACAGCACATGCCATGACAGGTGCAAAAGAGGAGTGTATTGAAGCTGGCATGGACGATTATGTAAGTAAACCAATTGATCCTGATGAAGTTTATAAGGTTCTTGTTAAGTGGATTAAACCCAAAATAAGAGAAACAGAGAATAAATTTATTGAATCAGTCGAAATAGGAGAAACAGAGAATAAAATTGTTGATTCTATTGGATCAGTTAAATTATCAGAAGCCATTAAACCTGAAGAAGCTCAATTAGCAGGAGAGATTAAATCCGAATATATTGAACTATCAGGAGCAGCTAAACCGCCCGAACTCGTTGATTTACCTGAGAGTTTAGTTGGAATTGATATTCAATCTGCTTTAAAGAGGCTCAGAGGTAATAGGCGATTGCTTAAAGAGATTCTTATTGATTTTGGTCAAAAGTATGCCTCTATGACACAAGAGATAAAGAGGGAAATAGAAAAAGGCGATTTAACCACTGCTGAACGAATGGCTCATACGGTAAAAGGGCTTGCTGGCAATATCTCTGCTGATGAACTTTATAAAGTCGCGGCTCAAT
>JADFXA010000205.1 GCA_015233755.1 Desulfamplus sp.
TCAATAAGTTACGATTAAAAAACAAAAATGTGCCAGATTTTAAAATTCTGGCACATTCATCAACCATCTAACTTTAGAACGCTATCTAACTTTGGAATATCTGACTTTAGAACCTCTAATTGAAATATCTACTCAGAACTGAGAATCTCTATTTGAACCTTTCCAATAAGCCCGATAATATCTAATTGCATATCCTGAGAACCTGATGAAAAGGCAATATGAGTTGCATCTGCTGGAATTTGATTAAACAAAGCATCAACAGTAATCCATTTTCCTACAAATATAGAGTTCCATGCGTGGTAATAAAAACTTCCGTTTAAATAAACAAGACCCGCCTCAATTTTTGCAGGTATCCCAACTGCTCTACAAAAAGCTGCAAGCAAAGCAGCATGTTCATTACAGTCCCCTACCCTATTTTCCAAAGTTGACAAAGCATTTGGAAGCGACACTACAGGCTGACGTTTAATATTGGTTTGAATCCATGCAACAAGTTTTTTAACTTTCTCAAGTGGTAGTTCTAACGAAAATTTAGCAGATTTGTAATTATTAGAAGAGCTTGTCAAATTAGAAGATGAGTTAGAATATATTGAAAACGCTGAGTTAGAATCTGAAGATATTGCTTTAAAGGCAAAACTTAGTATTCTGTAATCGTCTGACTGGATAAATGCGTCAGGCTGTTTATACTTGTTATCAATTCGTGCTAAATCCTCAGAGGTGATTTTTTGAGGCAATCCTTCAAGCGGCTCTTTTTCAATTTTTAATAACCAACTTTTAGAACCATTCTCTCTTGATTCAGCATCTTTATCTTTTGATTCGGTTAATACCTGCCTTCCAGAGTTTAAAGCGGTATAAAAATTACTCAAATCATCAAGACCTGAGATTTTTACTGTCAGACTCTTCAAATTTGAAGGCTCATCAAGAGTCTTGTTTGATTTCACAGATACAAGATTAGTCAAATCATCGCTATCTTGAATTGGAGTTCCTTCAATTGCCCCTTTACGATCTGTCTTTAAAAGCGTTATTCCAAGAAGCCCCTGCTCCTTAACAACTTTTCCTTCATTATCAACCCACGCAAATTGTTTTGCACCTTTAAAAGATAGAGAGACTCTCTGCGAATTAATTACCTTGCCATCAAGAGTAATTTTTTCACGATCTTCCATTTTTACTGTTGCTGGAGCTTGACCGAGAGTCGATGGATCAAAGACAAAAAGCACCATCTCTTGATTTTGTTTTAAGCCTGATGCCAAGGTTGCCTGAATAATTCCAGATGTCAGGTATGGTCGATTCTCAAGAGGAAGCTCTAAAGGTTTGTTTTTTTTATTCGGATTATCAGAATTTGGATTATTAGACTTGGCGTTATCAAAAGAGGCACTATCAGAATTAGATTGAACAAAGAGAATATTCTCTTTGATTTCACCTTTTACGGAAAAATTAAAACTGCCGGATGTAATTTTGAACTCAAATTCTTTTATGGCAAAATCCATATCAGTTATGCTTTTTGACTCAACATGAATATCTTGAACCATACCCATTGTATTTATCTTCATTAGAGTCTCTTCATGGATTTTGTAGCTATTGCCCATGTTTTCAAGAATACGGTGAGAAAAGCCTATTTTTTTAAAATTCTGAAAGATATTCATCCATGATTCGTCAGATTTTAAAGATTGATTACTCCAATCAACCTTTTCTGACACACTATTTTTAAATGTCCCTCTATAAAACGCAACTCTATAAACCATAAGAGAGGTAAACAAAATAGATGAAATAACCACACCAATCAAAAATTTTCTATTTTGATAAAGTTTCATCAGACACGCTGTTCAAGAGCCTTAACAAGAATATTCATGTGTGCTTTTTCTGCCTGTGCAAGCGAGTAGAAAGCCTCTTTTAGTTTATCGTTCTCATCATCTATCCTTTCTGACATAACCCTGTAAAGGTCAAATGCACGGTATTCCATAGATATTGCAATTTCAAGAATATCAATGATCTTATTATTGCTCTCTTTTTCTATCAACTTAATGACTTGGTCAAAAGATGCACCGCCCTCAAGAATATCACCATTTAGAGCATTATAGATATTCTCAAATGTTACTGTATCTGTTTTTATATTTTTAAGATTAGAATAGATGAGTTTAGCATGTCCAAGCTCTCCATCTCTTGCCTGTTTAAGAACTTCATTGATAGACGTTTTATCTTTCTCAATGGCTCTATCATTATTCTTTGAAGATAATTTTTCTAAATTATTTAGATCAACATTTTGCAGAATATAGTCATAAAATCTAAACGCCCCTTTTTCTAAATTGATGGCATCTAAAAGGATAGCATATATATCTTTATCCAAATCAAAGGTTTTAAATAGTGGGATACCCTCAACAGTTATGCCATTCCAACCCAATACGCCGCCTTCAAGGGTGTATATATCTTTTTTAGCGTCATTGAAAAAATCTGCAGTAAGTGCAGCAGCTTTAGAGCGGACACCACTTCTGCAATAAAATATAAGATTTTTCTCTGGCAACTCCTCTACTTGCTCCTCAAACTCATTTAAAGGAAGAAGTATTGAACCTGGAATATGACTCTCTTCATATTCAGCAGGCTGTCTTACATCAATAAGAATATAGCTCTTCTCATGCTCTTTTTGTATGTATTCACGCAATTTATCAGCACTAATAGTTTTCATAAATTTAACCTTTATTATTCTTTAGTAAGGAGGTTCAGCAGGACCATCATAGCCACACATTCCCATTCTGGGAGAATTGAATAAGCGGATTGGTTCCCCATAGTTATCATGTGGATGTTTATTACGATGATCATCACATAAAAAACCAGGTTGTTCATATTCATGCAGACATTCAAGACATAACCATGAGGCATCCTTTTCACAATCAATACATATTGCTTTAGGTATTTCATTACGAGCCATCAAATAAATTGGGTTTTTGGTCAGCATCTTCCCTTTTCTTTGAGTAATGACTTTAACTCGCGTTTCTGAAGATGTCCCAAAATCATAAGTATGTAATAAATCCATCCCTAACTGAAATACTTTAGCTACAGGAGTTTTCATCGGAATCTCTTCTTCCTGCATCCAATCCCCTATCGAAAACTGACTCAGATGTCCACAGCATTCCAGCCAAATTGCTCGCAAATAATCATCTAAGTCTATTAATTTGGCAGAACCTTTCATTTCTATATGCAACCAGAAATCTTTTTGCCACTCATCACTAATTTGCAAATGGTAGATAGTCTCTTCTTTTCCCTTTTTCTGATTTGCTGCCTCAACTTTCTCTTTATATTTTAAGCAACTTGAAAAATGTTTGGTCAAACCTCCTCTGGTCATTAATTTATTACAAAACTCACAGGCTCCGCGCGATTGTTTATTTGATGACATTTTTTCCCCCTTTATTTCGTTATGTGTGTTGTTCTCAAATTAACCAACCATTTATTATCAGATTATTTTTCCCTGATAATAACATAAATTCTTACATCTTTCATTTCTATTAACGTATGTAAAAAAATTATTTAAGAATATCTGCCATAACTTCGTAGTGTCCAAAAGGCGGCATAATGCAAGCACCTCTAAAAAATTCTTTTGCTATTGCAAGCATCTCTCTTGCATTGGCCACTCCTTCTGCGATCGGATCTTTTGCATGGTTCATTTTTTCTCGCAATTTTTCAGGCACAACTATTCCAGCAACACGATTGTGCAGAAACTCGGCATGTTTTGAAGTTCTAAGTGGTAGAATTCCCATAATAATTGGTATGTCGATGTGGCTTGTTGAGATTGAGATTGTTCTTGCCATATCTCTATCATAAATTGGCTGAGTTACAGCAAACATGGCACCAGCAGCAGCCTTTTTCTCAAGACGCTCAACCTCTTTTTCTAATCCATTTATTTCTGGACGAAAATCAAGCACAGCCCCTGTTATCATGCCTGAATTTTTAGCCATCTCAATTAATTGGAATACATCCATATCTTTAACATCTGAGGTAATTTTACGCTCGCTAAGTGCTACAAAATCACCTGTTACAGCAAGAACGTGTTTAATTCCAAGAGCATTTGCACCCCAAAAAGTAGATTGAAGGCTGATTCGGTTATTGTCCCTTGTAGTTGCGTGCATAATTGCAAATTTACCAGTTTTTTGCTGAATAAGAGAGCAAAGAGCCATTGCAGACATGTGAGGCTTTGCAACTGGATTTGATGCAACACTAAAACCGCTTATTGGCAGATTTTTCAGTGCATCTAAAGCAGAGAGAATCCCACAAGGTTCTCCTCCATGAGGAGGTACCACTTCAACTGTGACAACAAAATTATCAAGGTCAATCTCTGCAACTGATACAGAGCTATTAATGGCATAACCATTGTTATCTGATGCCTTACCTTCACAATCACTATATTGTTTTTCCATAAATTCCCTCCCCTATATTATCATGTAATTAATTTTACTTGCTTTATCCGTCTGTTAAAGTATTAGAGCTGTCATTTTTTATTTCTATTCAGATAATATTAGACTTTATCA
>JADFXA010000206.1 GCA_015233755.1 Desulfamplus sp.
AAAAAACTTTAAAAGATAGATATTCAAATAATGCGGATTGGGATTGGGATGAAATTCATCGAATTGCTAAAGATAGAGAAAAAGAATATATTACTGGATATATCTCTAAAAATTGGAAAAATCTCTCTATAAGGCATGGGCTTACTCTTTCACAGTATCGCTGTTCACTTGTTGCACAATATTTTTGCACTCATGTTACAGAGCTTGGAAACGCAATTCAAAAGATCAAATTCTACTATGAATCTATCAAAAAGATTGAGATTGATTTCTATAAAAGCTATGATTTAAACATTGTTTTTGAAGAAGATGCTGTTGATTTTCTTATTGAAGAGCTTATTCATAATCAGATAACTTCAAGGGATATTATGGCAAAAATCTATAATGACTTTTATAATGGTCTAAATTTGCTTCGTGATAAATCTGGTAAAAACAGGTTCTTTCTATCAAGAAGATCACTTTTAGAACCAGACAATTTTTTAAATGAACTTATCAAAAAAGAGATAGCATAATGATTGGAATTTCAAAATTATACTGTTCAACTGTTGAACCATCTGACACTTTACGTTATTCACGCCACTCTGGCAAACTTCCATCTCACCTCCTTCAATTCTCCTCTGACAAAAAACCAGTAGTAGTGTGGAACATGACAAGACGCTGTAATTTAAGGTGTGTCCATTGCTACGCACAATCTGAAGATATATCTTACGATAATGAGCTCAATCATGAACAAAGCATTGCCATGATTGATGATCTTGCTCAATTCGGTACTCCTGTGCTTCTATTTTCAGGTGGAGAGCCGTTAGTTCACCCACGTCTTGCTGAATATGCTGAGTATGCTGTTAAAAAGGGAATGAGAGCTGTTATATCCACTAATGGCACTTTAATCACCAAAGAGAAGGCAAAAATTCTTAAAGATATTGGGCTTTCTTATGTTGGAATAAGTTTAGATGGACTTGAGGAGACTCACGATAAATTTCGTGGTGTCAAAGGTTCATTTCAAAAAGCTCTTCAAGGAATTCGCAATTGTCAAGAGGCTGGAATCAAGGTTGGTTTAAGGTTTACAGTTAATAAGAGAAATGTTCATGAAATCCCTGGGATATTTGATCTTTTAGAAGAAAAAGAGATTCCAAGAGCTTGTTTTTACCATCTTGTCTATTCAGGAAGAGGCTCTGCAATCGCAAATGAGGATTTATCTCACGAAGAGACCCGCAAATCTCTTGATCTTATCATGGCACGGACAAGAGATTTGCATGATAGAGATTTACCTAAAGAAATTTTGACTGTAGATAACCATGCTGATGGTCCTTATCTCTATTTAAAACTTCTCAATGAAGATCCTGACAGAGCAGCAGAGGTTTTAGAACTTCTCCAAATGAACGAAGGCAATAATTCTGGCAGAGGATTTGGTTGCATAAGTTGGAATGGAGATGTTCACCCAGACCAGTTTTGGAGAGAAAAGGTTCTTGGAAATGTTAAAGAGAGACCTTTTTCAGAAATATGGACAGATGCCACAAACGAGTTTTTAATGAAGTTAAAAGATAAAAAAAGCCATGTAAAGGGAAGGTGTGCAACTTGTAAATGGCTTGCTGTATGTGGGGGAAATTTCAGAGCAAGGGCAGAGTCTATAAAAGGCGATCCTTGGGATCATGATCCTGCGTGTTATTTGACAGAAGATGAGATAAAATCTGACAAATAACGGTGTGAAATCTGACAAAATAACATGAATATAATCTACAAAAGAATAAAAAATTAAGGAGAATAAAATACTATGCTGTTTCCAGATTTCAGAGCCAGACGTTTAAGAGAAAAAGAAGCCTTTAGAAGAATGATTCGTGAAACCACACTTACAGTTAATGATTTAGTACTTCCGTTATTTGCAATTGAGGGTAAAGGAATTAAAAATCCAATCCCATCAATGCCGGGACAATTTCAATTAACATGCGACAACCTTGTGAAAATTGTTAAAGAAGCTCAAGATGCGGGTATTCCAGCTATTATGCTATTTGGGCTACCTAACAAAAAAGACCCTCTTGCAACAAGAGCCTACGCTTCTGACGGCATTGTTCAAAAAGCTATCAAATCTGTTAAAAATGCTGTTCCTGAAATGGCGATTATAACTGATGTTTGTTTATGTCAATACACTGATCATGGTCATTGCGGTATGGTTGAAAAGGGAAAAATTGATAACGATGCCTCACTTGAGCTCATTGCAAAGACAGCTCTATCTCATGCAAAAGCTGGTGCTGATATGGTTGCACCTTCTGATATGATGGATGGACGCGTTGGTGAGATTCGCGAAACTCTTGATGAAGAGGGGTTTTCTGGTATTCCTATTATGTCCTATGCAGTCAAATACGCATCTGCTTTTTACGGTCCTTTCAGACAGGCGGCTGATTCTGCCCCTCAATTTGGAGACCGCCGCTCATATCAGATGGATCCTGCAAACTCTCTTGAAGCAATAAGAGAAGCTACAATGGATATTGAAGAAGGTGCTGATATAATTATGGTAAAACCAGCTTTGTCATACCTTGACATAATCCATCGTTTAAAAGATGAGATCGATCTTCCAATAGCGGCCTATAGTGTAAGTGGTGAGTATGCCATGATAAAAGCTGCTGAACTTAATGGCTGGGTTGATGGCAAAAAGGTTATGATGGAGACACTGCTTTCAATTAAGCGTGCAGGGTCAGATATTATCCTTACCTATTTTGCTCTGGAAGCTGCAAAGGAGCTAAACAAATAATGCAACACCCCCACAATACCACTAAAGCTCATCCATCTAAGCTGAATCCGCCTCATGGCGTTTCTAAACATAGTGATAATTTAGAAAAAAGCCCAACTATAAGATTAGTTGCATGGGAAACTACAAGACGGTGTAACCTTTCGTGTGTCCATTGCCGTGCTGCTGCCGAAAATCATATTTATGAAAATGAGCTAAATACTCAATCTGCCATGACACTTATGGATCAGATAAGAGAGGTTGGGCAACCTATTATTATTCTTACAGGTGGTGAACCTCTTTTACGACCAGATATTTTTGAGATTGCAGAGTATGGAACAAAGATAGGTCTTAGAATGGTCATGGCACCAAATGGCACTATGATTACTCAAGAAGTTGCCAAAAAGATGAAAGAATCTGGTATTAAAAGGATAAGTGTAAGTTTAGATGGTTCAACAAAAGAGAGCCATGACAAATTCAGAGGTGTTGATGGGGCGTTTGAGGGGGCGTTAAACGGTATCAGACTTGCTAAAGAGGCTGGAATTGAGTTTCAGATAAACACAACAATAACTAAGACAAATTTAGATGAGATTCCAAAAATTCTATCTCTTGCTGAATCTCTTGGTGCAGCCGCCCACCATATATTTCTTCTTGTTCCCACAGGAAGAGGCAAATATATCGTGGATCAGGCAATTGATGCGGCTGAGTATGAAAAGACATTAAACTGGTTTTATGATCAAAGAGAAACAACATCACTTCAACTTAAAGCTACCTGTGCACCACATTATTACAGAATATTAAGACAACGTGCAAATGCTGAAGGGAAAAAAGTTACCTTTGAAAGTCATGGACTTGATGCAGTAACGCGTGGCTGCCTTGCTGGAACAGGTTTTTGCTTTATCTCTCATATTGGAGAAGTTCAAACCTGCGGCTTTTTGGATGTAAAATGCGGAGATATAACTAAATCAACATTTAAGGATGTTTGGGAAAATTCAGAGATATTTAATAAATTAAGAGTTTTCAATGCTCTTGATGGTAAATGTGGTATTTGCGAATACCGTAAAGTGTGCGGTGGATGCAGAGCAAGAGCTTACGAAGCTACTGGGAACTATATGGCTGAAGAGCCACTTTGCACATATATTCCATAACTAATTATTGTTCAAAGGCTTATTTATGATCGTTCTAATTATTAATGCTGGCAGTTCGTCCTTAAAATATCAACTTATAAATATGCTCACCAATTCTGAGGCTTCTAATGCTAAAGATCACATTGTTATGGCATCAGGTGTAGTTGAAAGAATAGGTGAACCGCTTGGTAAAATTAGTCATAAGAAAATGTTAGACAAAGAGAGTCTTAAATTTGTAAAAGAGCAAGAGATACATGACCATGCACTTGCTTTGCATCTTGCTGCTGGTATGCTGACTGACAATAATTCTGGTTCTGGAGTTATAAAGACCATTGATGAGATTAATGCAATTGGTCATCGTGTTGTGCAAGGCGGTGAAAATTTCAAATCATCAATTCTTATCAATGATGCTGTTAAACAGGCAATCCGTGATAACTTTCCGCTCGCACCTTTACACAATCCACCAAATCTTACAGGAATTGAGGTTGCTGAATCTCTATTTCCCTCAATTCCCAATATTGCAGTCTTTGACACTGAATTTCACCATACAATCCCACAAAAAGCATTTATGTATGCTCTGCCTTATGAATTTTATGAAAAATTCAGAGTTAGACGCTATGGGTTTCATGGCACCTCACATAAATTTGTTGCTAATACTGTAACAG
>JADFXA010000207.1 GCA_015233755.1 Desulfamplus sp.
AACTTGAAGCAAAATATTAAAAAGGTCTTGGTGTGCTTTTTCTATCTCATCTAAAAGAAGAACGCAGTGAGGATTTTTTCTTATACTATCAGTTAAAATTCCGCCTTGCTCAAAGCCGATATATCCGGGAGGTGCACCAATAAGCCTTGAAACAGCATGTTTTTCCATATATTCGCTCATGTCAAATCTAAGAAACTTAACTCCCATATTAAGCGCAAGCTGTTTTGCAACTTCAGTTTTTCCAACACCTGTTGGACCTGTGAATAAAAAAGATCCAATAGGACGACCAGGTGCTGATAATCCTGCTCTTGAACGCTTAATGCAAGTTGACAATGTTGATATGGAACTATCTTGACCAAAAATCACCTGAGAAAGTTTTTTCTCTAAGTTTTCAAGGTTTGTTTTATCTGATGCTGTAATTGTAGCTGCTGGGATTTTTGCCATTTTTGCAACAGTCTTTTCAATATCGCCAGCAAGAACATTTTTACGTCTTGTGTCACCTGAAAGTCGGATAAGTGAGCCAGTTTCGTCAATTACATCAATTGCTTTATCTGGTAAGAATCTATCATTTATATGTTTGGCTGATAATTTTGCAGCAGCTTCAAGAGCTTCATTTGTGTAGTTTAACTGATGGTGGTCTTCGTAGCAGCTTTTCAAACCTTTGAGTATTTCAATTGTCTCTTCTACAGAGGGTTCTGGCACCTCAATCTTTTCAAAACGTCTTGTAAGTGCACGATCTTTTTCAAAGTAATTTTTATACTCTTCATAAGTTGTAGAGCCAACGCATCTTAAATTTCCAGATGCAAGTGCCGGCTTTAGAATATTTGACGCATCTAAAGAGCCGCTGCTGGTTGCACCAGCACCAACAACCGTGTGAATCTCATCTATGAACAACAGCGCATTTTTCTTTGCCTCAAGTGCGTCAATTACATCTTTAAGTCTCTGCTCAAAATCACCTCTATATTTAGTGCCAGCAAGCAACGCTCCCATATCAAGTGCAAACATTTCAGATGATTGCAAAAATTCAGGCACTTCACCTTGAACAGCTTTCAAGGCAATGCCTTCCGCAATCGCAGTTTTACCAACACCTGGATCACCTACAAAAACAGGATTATTTTTGCGTCTTCTGCATAACACCTGCATTGCCCGTTCTATCTCATTAACCCGACCAATAAGCGGATCAATTTTTCCATTACGAGCTTTTTCAAGAAGATCAGTTGTAAACATCGCAAGCGGGTCTTGCTGCTGTTCTTGTTCTTGACCTTTATCTCCTTGATGATGGTGGGGTTGTTGGTTAGACCCTGCTTTTTGGGTTTGATTTGATGTTGAACGTTCGTTGTGGGAGATATATTTTAAAAGTGCAAGACGGGTAAGTCCCTCTGATTCAAGATAGTACGCAGCATGAGAATCTTTTTCCTGAAAAATTGATGCAAGCACATCCCCAAGTGTTATTTGACTTTTTGACGCTGATTTTGCATGGTTCACAGCCCTTTGAATTGTCCGCTGAAATCCAATAGTTTGCTGGAGAACATAATCACTTCCTTCTTTAACGCTCTCCATTTTATCTTTGAAAAAGAGATCAAGATGTTTCTTTATTGCTTCAGGACTTCCTCCACAATTTTTAACTGTTCTGTAACCTTCTCCATTGTGTAAAATAGCATAAAGCATATGCTCCACAGATACATATTCATGCCGTCTTCTTTTTGCCTCTTTTACAGCAAAACCAAGTGTAGAACTCAACTCTTTGCTTATCATAACCATCTCCTAACTTATTCCTTTTCAATTGTGCTTTTAAGAGGAAACTCTCTTTCTCTTGCAAGGGTGTGAACAGTATTAACTTTAGTCTCAGCAACATCTCTTGTGTAGATACCACAGATACCTCTTCCCTTTTCATGCACATTTAGCATAATCTGAGTCGCAATTTCAAATGATTTACCAAAAACCTTCATCAGAATCTCAACAACAAAATCCATTGTTGTGTAGTCATCATTGTGTAAAATAACCTTATACATAGGTGGCTGCCCATCTTTAGAATCTGAATCTGATGATATTTTCTTTTTTGTTTCAGTATCTATAGTTGCCATATTATCCTCTTTTTTATTCTTTAAGCCCCACAACACCTTTTGTACTTCTTACCACTACCGCAAGAACATGGATCATTTCGCCCGACTTTAGGTTCAGAACGTTTTACAGGCTCTTTTACCTGTGAACCATCTGAATGTGAAAGGATTAGATTCTCATTTTTGGGTTTTTGCATTCTCTGAATGTCATCTGGCTGAACCATCTGAACTCTAAAAATAATCTGCAAGGTCTCTTCTTTTATCCTGTCAATCAGACCTTGAAACATCTCATATCCCTCTTTTTTGTAGATAACTAACGGATTTTGTTGAGCATAACTTCTAAGTCCAATACCCTCTTTCAGGTGATCCATATTAAGAAGATGCTCTTTCCAAAGGGTGTCAACAGTTCTGAGCATGATATATTTTTCAAGTTGTCTTAACTCATTATCACCAATCAAAGACTCTTGCTCTTGATATTTCTCCATCACCTTTTCAAGTATAAAATTACCAGCACTTGAGGCATCAAGTTGTGATTCTGAAAAAAATGATATATCAAGGTTTGTGTTAAATTGACGGTTAATTGAGTCACAAAGCCCCTGCAAATCCCATTCTGAAAAAGGCAGTTTATCCTCTTCAAACTCTTCAAAAATTGCCCAACAACGCTCTTCAATCATATCAGTAAAAATCTCTTTAAGATTCTCACCTTGAAGCAGCTCTCTTCTTTGACGATAGATAACTTCACGCTGCTGATTCATAACATCGTCATACTCAATGAGCTGCTTTCTTATCTCAAAGTTATGTCCTTCTACTTTTGATTGAGCATTTTCAATTGCTCGGCTTATAAGTGGGTGTTCAATTGGCTCACCTTCATCAATTCCTAAACGATCCATAATTCTGGTGATACGCTCTCCACCAAAAATTCTTAAAAGATCGTCTTCAAGCGATAGATAAAACCTTGAAGAGCCTTCATCTCCTTGACGACCAGAACGACCTCTAAGCTGATTATCAATTCGCCTTGATTCATGGCGTGATGTGCCAAGTATATGAAGCCCACCAAGCTCTTTTACACCCTCTCCAAGCACAATATCAGTTCCACGACCAGCCATATTGGTCGATATTGTCACAGCACCTTTTTGACCAGCAGCAGCAACAATCTCAGCCTCTGCTTTATGATGTTTTGCATTCAAAACTGTGTGTTTTATTCCACGCTTTTCAAGCTGTTTGCTTAAATCCTCTGACACATCAATTGAGATTGTTCCAACAAGAACTGGCTGACCTTTTTTGTGAAGCTGAATAATCTCTTTGATTGCTGCTTCATATTTCTCTTTTTTGGTCTTATAAATCACATCAGGCATATCTTTACGAATCATTTGTCTGTGTGTTGGAATTACAAGAACATCTAAATTATAGATTTTTTTAAATTCAGCTGCTTCAGTTTCAGCAGTTCCAGTCATGCCGCTTAATTTATTATACATTCTAAAATAATTCTGGAATGTGATAGATGCAAGAGTCTGGTTTTCGTTAGCAATTTTAACATTCTCTTTTGCTTCAAGTGCCTGATGAAGCCCATCGCTGTAGCGTCTTCCCTCCATGAGTCTGCCTGTGAATTCATCAACAATCACAACCTCATTATCTTTTACAATGTAGTCAACGTCTCGCTTAAACATCGTGTGAGCTTTAAGTGCCTGATTAAGGTGATGCAGAACCTCAATGTTGTTTGGATCGTAAAGATTTTCAACTCCAAGAAATTTTTCACCCTTTGCAACACCAGCTTCAGTTAGAGTAACGCTCTTTGCCTCTTCATCAACATTATAGTCAATATTATTTTTAAAAGCTGGAATAATGGTATTTACCTGCTGATAAAGGCTTGTTGATTTTTCTGCTGCTCCTGAAATTATAAGAGGAGTTCTTGCCTCATCAATCAAGATACTGTCAACCTCGTCAACAATTGCAAAGTTAAGTTCCCCTTGGGCAAGAGACTCTTTGTCAAACTTCATATTATCTCGAAGATAGTCGAACCCAAATTCATTATTTGTACCGTAGGTTATGTCTGCACTGTATGCTTCTTTTCTTTCAGCATCGTTTAGATTATGGAGAATTACACCAACACGAAGACCTAAGAAACCATAAATGGCATTCATCCACTCTGCATCACGTTTTGCCAAATAGTCATTGACAGTAACTATATGAACACCTCTGCCAGACAAGGAGTTAAGATAGGCTGGAAGGGTTGCCATCAAGGTTTTTCCTTCACCTGTTTTCATCTCAGCAATCATGCCTTTGTGAAGAGCGATACCACCAATAAGCTGAACATCAAAATGACGCATTTTAAGTGTTCTTTGTGATGCTTCACGCACAAGAGCAAATGCTTCTGGCAAAATATCATCAAGTGTTTCACTTTTTGAAATGCGGGCTTTAAACTCTAAAGTTTTATCTGCCATCTGTTGGTC
>JADFXA010000208.1 GCA_015233755.1 Desulfamplus sp.
TGATATTGGTGATTTTATCGGAATTGAGGGTCCTCTTTTTCAGACAAAGACTGGTGAATGGACTATTCTTGCAAAGAGCTTTAGGCTTCTTTCAAAATCAGTAAGACCACTTCCTGAAAAGTATCATGGAATCAAAGACCCTGAAAAGCGATATCGTCAAAGATACCTCGACCTTATTATGAATGAAGAGGCAAGAGATATTTTTATAAAACGAAGCAAAATTGTAAGCACCATGAGGCGGTTCTTTGAAGCACGTGATTTTATGGAAGTTGAAACGCCTATGATGCAGCCTCTTCCAGGGGGAGCCGAAGCCACTCCTTTTAAAACATGGCACAATGCACTTGGAATGGAGTTGTTTTTGCGGATCGCCCCAGAGCTTTACCTTAAACGCCTTGTCGTTGGAGGATTTGAAAAAGTCTTTGAAATTAACAGAAATTTTAGAAATGAGGGTGTTTCAACACGTCATAATCCAGAGTTTACAATGGTTGAATTCTATCAGGCTTATGCAACCTATGAAGATCTTATGGATATGACCGAAGAGATGTTTAGGTATATTGCAATGGAGGTGAACGGCACTCTCCAAATTGAATATCAAGGTAACACAATTGATTTCAGAGGTGTTGTTGATAGTCAAAACAATACCGCCAATGAGGCTGATGGTAGGTGGCGTAGAATATCTATGATTGAGTCTTTAACAACAATTGGCGGTGTTGATAGCTCAATTATTGACGACTCTGCAAAATTACTTGAATTCGCAGAAGAAAAAGGGGTAAAAATTACAAAAAAAGAGCGTTACGGAAAAATCCTTACAAAACTTTTTGACACCCTTGTTGAACCAAAACTTATCCAACCAACCTTTATAACAGGCTATCCTGTAGAGGTTTCTCCGCTTTCAAGAAAGAGCGATACAAACCCAGAATTGACTGACAGATTTGAGCTTTTTATCGCTGGTAGAGAGATTGCTAATGGATTTTCAGAGATAAATGATCCAGCAGATCAATATGATAGATTCTTGCAGCAAGCATCACAAAGAACCGAAGGTAACACAGAAGCCCATATAATGGATGCAGATTATGTTGAAGCCCTTGAATATGGTATGCCTCCAACTGCTGGTGAAGGAATTGGCATAGATCGTCTTGTTATGTTGCTTACCAATTCTCCTTCTATCAGAGAAGTCATCTTATTCCCTCACATGAAGAATGTGTAAAGGCACTTAAACATGTCCCTTGAATTTTTCATAGCTTCTAAATACCTCAAAGCCAAGCGGAAAGAGGGATTCATATCTCTTATTACTCTTCTATCAGTTGCTGGAGTTACTGTAGGCGTTATGGCTCTAGTGATTGTAATTGCAGTTATGAGCGGAGCTGAGATTGAGTTTAGAAAAAGAATTCTTGGTGTTGAGCCACACATTTTGATTATGGAGTATGCTGGTAAATTTAGTGATTATAAAGAAATTGAAGATAAAATAAAAAAGAGTAACAATATCAAAGATATAAATGCAATATCTCCGTTAGTTTTTGGACAGACCCTTATCCGCTCTGCATCAGGTCTTTCAGGAGCGGTTGTAAGGGGAATTGAACCAGCTTCTGGGGTCTCAATAATCAAAGGTTTTACAGCGCAAGAGCTTGAACAAAAACTTGGCTCTTCTAAAAAAAATATTGCTATTACAGGATCAAATTTAGATCAAGAAACGTCAAACAATGAAAATAGTGATAAGGCAGATACTCCTTTAGACAGAGTTTTTCCCGGAATTATAATGGGGCGTGAGCTTGCAAAGCATGTTGGGGTTGCTGTTGGAGATAAAGTTGTTTTGATGGCACCGGGTGGTATGTTATCACCAGTTGGGCAGATGGCATCGATGACTCGTTTTGTTGTTACAGGTATTTTTGATTCTGGAATGTATGAATATGACAGCTCTCTTGCATATATTAATCTTAATGATGCTCAAAAACTTATGGGTATGAGAGGACGAATTTCTGCACTTGGCATATGGGTCAAAGAGCTTTTTCAATCTCCGCAAATTAAAGATTCTATAATTGATACACTTGGCTCACCTTTTTATGGAAGGGATTGGATGGAGATAAACAAGAGTCTTTTTTCAGCTCTAAAACTTGAAAAAACAGCAATGTTTGTCATTTTAACCCTTATCATCCTTGTTGCAGCATTTAACATTGCAAGTGCTTTAATCATGATGGTTATGGAAAAAACAAGAGATATTGCGGTCTTCAAGGCTATGGGCGCAACTGATATGCTCATCAGAAAGATATTTGTTATTCAGGGCATGATAATTGGATTGATTGGGACATTTTTGGGAACTTCGGCTGGTGTTGTGGTATGTATTCTCCTTAAAAAATATCAGTTTATTGAGTTACCTCCTGCATATCCATTTTCTACTCTTCCAATTCAGCTTGAATATTTAGATGTTGTTGTAATTGCTTTAGCATCAATTATTATATGCTTTTTATCAACAATCTACCCTTCCTACAAAGCATCAAAAATGAACCCTGTAGAGGCTCTTCGTTATGGATAAACCTCTTTTAATTTCCCTAAAATCTATTTCTAAAAAATTTAAAAGCAGCGCTAAAGTTATTGAAGAAGATATTGAAATTTTAAAAGATGTTGATTTTGATATTTACAAAGGAGAGACAATTGCTGTTGTAGGTGCTTCTGGAACTGGTAAGTCAACTCTTCTTCATATTATTGGAACTCTTGACCACCCGAGCCAAGGCTCACTCTTGTTTGAAAATAAAAACTTATTTGAATTGGGTCAAGAAGAGCTTGCCCGTTTTAGAAACTTAAAAATCGGATTTGTTTTTCAGTTCCACCATCTGTTACAAGGATTTTCTGCGATAGAAAATGTTATGATTCCTGGTTTAATTAGAAATTTGTCAAGAAAACAAATTATGATTGATTCCGAGGTAATTTTAGAGATGGTTGGTTTAAAGCACCGTATTCATCATCGTGCAGAAGACCTATCAGGTGGGGAGCAGCAAAGAGTTGCACTTGCAAGGGCGTTGGTTATGAAGCCAGATATTTTGCTTGCTGATGAGCCAACTGGAAACCTTGATAAGATAAACAGTTCTCAGGTTCATAATTTATTGGTTGAGCTTAATAAAGAACTTGGAATGACTTTAATGGTTGTAACGCATAACAACGAACTTGCCTCATTGATGAATAAAAGAGTTACAATTCAAGATTGCAAAATAGTTGATGTGTAGAAATAAAAATTCTGAAAATTAAATATTTATACGGATAAACGACATGCTCAAAATAAATAGAACAAAATTAAATATCTTTTTAAATATATTTACTCTCTCCTTATTACTGTTTCTTATAACAATATCAGCAGCAAATGCTCAAGATAAAGTCCTAAAACCAAGTCAACATCAACAGACAGATAACCAAAAGGTAAAAGTTGGAATTTTACCCTTTCAAATCAACTCGCCATCAAATATGGACTACTTAAAAAAGAGTCTTCCATCAATGCTATCTGAGAATATTAAAACTGAAGGTGCTGAAACTATTTTGGTGGATTTAGCAGATGTCCAATCAACTGCTTTAAGAGATAAGTTTTTAAATGCTCAGGTTGGAGATTATTTAGAACAGGGCGAAATCCAAAAAATTGGATTGGAAAAAAGGGTTGACTACCTTGTATGGGGTTCTCTTTTTATCGCTGGTGGACAGATAAGCATAGATGCTAAAGTGTTTAATGTTGTTACATCAGAACCACCAGTTTCATTTGCTGGAAGAGCTGGGGCTGTTGAGAATCTTTTTGGAGCTGTAAATAAAATCAGCAAAGAGATAGGCAGCGAAATATTTAACAGGCTGCTTGTTTCAGATGTTCTGATACAAGGTAATAAACGCATTGAGTCTGACGCTGTTTTAAGGGTAGTTGGTGTTAAAAAAGGCGATATTTTTAATGCTGAGGCACTATCTAAAGAGCTTAAAAAAGTCTTTGCAATGGGATATTTTGAAGATGTCCGTGTTGAGGGAAAAGAGCGTGATAACGGTATAGTTGTAATATTTAACGTTTCAGAAAAGCCAAGCGTAAGAAAGATAAAATTTCAAGGCAACCATATATATGAGGATAAAGAGATACAAGAGGTTGTGCAGACAGGCACAGGGTCAATTCTCAATGCCTTTAAGATAAACGAAGATATTGAGAGAATCAAAACTCTTTACACTGACAAAAATTACCATAACTGCGAAATCACCTATACATCAAAGATGCTTGAGAATAACCAAGCTGACATAACTCTTGAGATCAAAGAGGGCGAAAAACTTAAAATTAAAACAATTGATTTTGATGGTAATAAGTTCTTTAAACCTAAAGCCTTAAAAAAGGTTATGAAAACCGATGAAAAGGGTGTTTTTTCATGGATAACTTCATCTGGCGAACTTAAACGAAATGAACTTGAACAAGATGTTTACAGGCTTGAATCATTTTATAAAGATAATGGTTTTATTGATGCAAAAATATCTGACCCTGAAGTTGAATT
>JADFXA010000209.1 GCA_015233755.1 Desulfamplus sp.
TTTGAAGGAGTGCCTGCTATTTGCTTAACTTTTAGCGAGTCTGAAGAGTTGCCAAAAGATGCTGTAACAGTATATTCTCCTTTTATATTATTAATACTCTTATAAGTATATTTTGCTTTGCCATCAGAACCTGTAAATGCAGATCCCATTTCTTCTTTTTCAATACTTGATTCAACCCTACGAGGAATTTTAACTTCCCAAACGCCATTCTCGACTACATCTAAATAATAATTGGAATCTGAAGCTATATTTTTAATAATACTATCTTGTATCTGCCCTTCTGTTGTAGCTGAATATAAAATTGTTTTTTCTTCAGTTTCAACATTAATTAACTGAACCCTAAAGTAAGAAGGCAACGGAATCGTAATTGTTTTCTCTCCGTCAGATTCTAATCGCTTATTTCCATTTACATAGGTCACACTTATCTCTCTTGAGCCAGAAAATATATAAAAAGGATCTGTAGTAGAACCATTTGTAACATCTTGATCTGAAAAAACAAGCTCGTTTTCTTCGTTGTTAATAATGTAGAACATAACTAGAGCACCGACAACAGGGTTTCCATCTTCATCAACCACAAGTGCCGTTAAAGTCTCTGCTGATTCTCCATCAGCTATAATAGAAACAGAATCTTCCTCATTTAAAATTGAAACTTTTGCATTTTCTCCCCCACCCTTAGCCATTGAGATATAGTATCTATCTCGTTTAAATTTAGCCTGAGATGGACAATGCACTACAACATAATAATTACCAGAAGCTGGTATGTTTATATCTTTTATATAAGGATTGCCTGTTTTATAATCCATGTAGTCAATGAAAAAATCTGAAATAACTTTATTGGAGCTATCACGTAACTCAACATATAGATTATCAGTGTCAGCCGTTGAACCTGATGGAAATTCATAATATGCTGTAAGGCTTACAAGTCCTGAAGGTACGCCGCTTATTGAGTACCAGTCATAGTCTAAAGAATGCCACATATTTCCAACCATTTTGTCGCCAAAATTGATTGCGGTTGCAGTAGTTTTGTTTTCGTTAGGCTCGCTTTCATATTTTGATGCACTGTAAACATCTGCCCCAGACAGTGTAATCGCGAATAATGTCAACCAATAAACAAATACCATTAACGATTTTTTCATGATTTCCCCCAGTTTAACATGGTTATCTATCAAAATTAAAATATATAAACATTATTATGCACGAATTATACCAGCAATATAGTTTCTAAGAATCATATATAAAAAAACACGGGCTTGCATCTCTCTTTTGTAACCTGATAAGAAAGATCAAGCCCGATTTTTTTCTCTATATCACAGGTCTATCTTTAGAACGATAATGTAATAGTCTCTTCTCCGCCACCACCAGAACAACCTGCTTGCCTATCATCTTCTGGATTACATTTGAGTGAATATGTAATATTAAGTTCGTCTCCTGAACCAGCTTGGAATCTATACCTATAAGGATTATTTGTGTACCCATTTGATGGATCCCTGAACGTACCTCTATATGTATAAGAGTCAGGATAAACTATATCTGTCCATGTGTACTCATCGCCAGAAGATTCACTGGTATAAGCTACTTTAAAAGTAGAACCTTCAATTGGTGGATTACCATTAATATCTTCTAAATATATATCAAGAAAAATAACATTCTCATACCTGATATATTTGTAATCTATACCAACTTGACCAGAGAAAAGAACGGGAATTCTTGCCATAATTGTATTAGTTAATCCTTTTGAGCTATTTTCCCATACAGGCAAAGCATTTGTAACTCCTCCCGAACTTCTATAGAAACTGATTCCATCACCGCCAGCATACAACTCTGATGTTAAATCTCTTCTGTCTGCTGCTATAGCATAAAGAGCTGAACCACTTAACCCTTCATTGGTTTCATACCAAGATGAAGGATAGATCATTGTCAAATTTGAGTTTAGTGAATGGGCAAAAAGCTTCCCTGTGGGGTTGTCGCTTGGACCATACCAAACTACTGCGTAAAGGGTTTTATTATATTTATCTAATAAAATATCCTTAATAGTTGCCCCTTTATCCATACCCGTTGTATATTGCGTCCAAGTTTTGCCGCTATCACTGCTCACCCATACTCCGCCATTTTCAGTTCCAGCATACAATATATCATTTGAAGATGTATGATATAGTTCTAATGATGTAATAAAATCACCTGTAAATCTCAAAGGAGGCGTTCCTGCTGGATTAGTTCCACCGTTATTCCATGTTTTTCCACCATTAGTGCTTTTATAGACACCAACATTTGTAGCTGCATACAAAATAGCACTTTTTCCGTGTGTTCCGGGTACTTTTACGATATCCCAAACAGTCCAACCATGCCCAACTTTATTAGCAATAACTGAAATGGTTATTTTATCTCCATTTTTAAACTCTGAACCTTTCTCTTTTATTTTAAAACTTATTTCACCATTATCTGATGTATATATCTGATCTGTCTGGGCAATCCCTGCTTGCATTCCAGATACGCTACCATCAACTGTCCAATACGCAGGTCTTGCCTCATAAGTTTTAAATGTGAAGAAATCTCCTATTGTAAAAGGAACTTTACCTTCAGTAATTGTAAATCCAATTTCTTTATTATCAGATAGATATGCAGATCCGTTAGTGGCTGTTGTTCTTTGCATACCAGAAACAGAGCCGCTTACCTGCCAATATGGAGATGTCTCAAATTCAATAATATCCCCTACAATAAAAGGAACAGAACCCGGAATTATTTTAAAATCAATAAAATTAGATGTATATGCCACATTTACATTTGCATTGCTAAGTCTTCCAGAAACACTACCCTGAACAGTAAAAACAGTTGAGGTATCTCCGAGTAATTGCGCTTTATCTATATCTACATAGACACAAGTTAGAGTCCATTTTTCTTTTGACATTTTAGGTTTAATATCTACAACAGTTCCTTTTCCTTCTGGAATTGTTATATTTGAAGCTCCTACAACGTATCTAACTGTCCAATCTTCTGTTTTTGTTGTAGATGATGTCTTAAAACTATCCATTTTACCATCTGGAAAAGGATTAGCTGTTGAGTTAAGAACTGGAAGTGGTGTATCAGGATTTTCTACTACAATAGTAGCTTCATCATCTTCAGTGTCACCATCTTTAAGTTTAATAATGGAAGGTGAATTCACAGTTGCATCAGGAACAATACATGTAAGTGTCCATGTTTCTGTTTTTGCACTATAGCCAATTTTGGTAGATATAACCTCGCCTTTTCCAGATGTATTTATAGAGAACTCACCGCCTGCTGGCTCAAAAGTTTCTCCATCATCTGCCAATAAAATGCCTTTACCTTCAGTTCCGATCCAGACATAATCACTATATCCATCATCACACAAAACAGTTAATATCGCAGCTTGAGTAGAGTATAAACCAAACCACTCTTCAGAATTGTTGCTATTCCAATTCATTCCACCATCAGTTGAACGGAATAGATTTCCTCTACCAAGATAACCTGTGCCAACATAAACCGTATTATGGTTATCTGGATCTACACAAATTGCACTGTTTCCCTTAATATAAGGATCAATCCAGTTTTGACCTGATCTTGAATTCAATGTTGATTTACTTATGTTTTCCCAATTTCTACCGCTGTCAGTTGACTTATAGACACCTCCACCATTTGTACCAGCATATAAAATATTTGAATCATCTGGTGTTACAGCTATTGAGGTTATGTGAGTTGTTGCGCCTCCATCTGTTTCTGCTGTTACAGATACCATACCTTCAGCAGGAGCAGGGCTTGGAGTTGAATAGAGTGTGCTTGTTGCCACACCACTTCTTTGTATTGATGTCCCATCTTCATTCATACCAGATGTTACTGAAAACTCTGTGTCAAACCTGCCACCTGTATTGTAAGTTCTAAAAGATACTGGAACCCCATCTTGCACAGCATTGCCTTTTGCATCAGCAAGGTCTGCATAAACATTATCAGCAATACCTGTAAGCCATAGCCCTGATATATTATGATATTGGAGTGAGAGATCAAAAGCCTCTCCAACAGGAAGCCCTGAGTTGTCATAATGTGTAAAGTATATTCGTTTTGATTGTGTTACACCATTTGCAGAACAGACTACTTCTGCAATTGCAGGTGTAGTTGGTGATATCAAAGAGACTTTTACAGAACCAGAACCATCAATTGTAGCAACCTTATAAGTTTTCTGACCATTACTAAAAACTCCAGCAGTTGTTGTAAATGTTATCATTGTATTTTGAACAACTGGAACACCATTGGCTTCAGTAACTACAGCAGTTAGTTCAATTGATTTTATACCATCAGCAGGAATGCTCTCAATATTTGAAGATAGAGTTATTGAGGCTGCTTTTGAAAAATTGACCTGTACAAGCTGCGTAACACCACTTGATTCACATGCAACCTCTGCTATACCTGGTTGTGTTGGAGATATTAAGGATACGGTAACTGTTCCAGATTCATTAGTAATTTTTTCTGTATAGCTTTGACTTCCATT
>JADFXA010000020.1 GCA_015233755.1 Desulfamplus sp.
AAGGGTTTCCCTTAGGATTATCAAGCAGCTCTCGTTGTGTTGATATAAGAGATGTAAGTTCTGGTAAAAACTTGCTTAATCGAAGTTTGTTATGGTTTTCTATAAGTTTTTCCATGCTGATAAATTTCTATAGTTTGGGTAGTTATAATGGTGTACGTGTAGGTTTATGTTCGTCCTTTTATAAAGTATTGAACCAACCACACTCCTGCCAATACCATTAACATACCCAAAGCATTATTGGCAAAAAAATTTATCAAAGCTATAGATATATTGCCTTTACGCCCTGCAATGATTGTCTCTAAACCAAATGTTGAAAATGTTGTCAATCCGCCAAGAAACCCTGTCATAAAAAAGAGTCTTGTTGAGAGATTCATCCATGTAACTTGCTCTGTTAATTGGAAAGATACCCCTATTAGAAAGCATCCCGTCAAATTTACAAACATGGTTCCATAGGGAAAAGTGGTTCCTAAAAGTTTGATAGATAGCAGCGTAACAGCATATCTGCATGTTGAACCAAGAGCTCCGCCGAGAAAAACTAATAAAAAATTAAGCATTGCATCATAACGGGGTAAATTCATATAAAAGACTCATACTCTTGAATAATTTTTCTCAGAGAGTGAATGCTTTTTTCATTTTTTTCTACAAATCGGATATTTGCCTCTTTGCTAATATCAGGAGTAACATCACTGAAAGCATGAATAATAACTTTAGTTTTTGCCATCTTATCATTTAAAGTTCTGAAAAAAGATTCGCCAAATATCTCAAAAAGCTCTGGATCAAGTATTATCAAATCTAAAGGCCTTTTGCCAGATATAGCTTCATCTGCTTCTTTTTTATTACCAGCAGTATAGATAATATGCCCAGCTTTTGCTAATTCTCTTTGCAGAAGATTGCGCACATGGTGGTTAAGATCCGTTACAAGAATATGTAAAGGGAAAACCTTTTTCATGATTCCATCGCTTCCACTCTATAGTTATACTCCTATCATTAACAATTAAGAGGTGTGTATCAAATCTATAAAGCAATTTAAGTGCCAAGATTAGATATATAATATTTATTTGGTTGCTATCATCATAAACAATAGGCAACTAAAATCAATTTTACAGCTCCGCTTTGTACAGTGATTGGCCAATATTGGTAGTTATCTTGTCGAGATACTTTACAGAGTGTAAAACATATCGACACAATATCTAATATGAATCATGGTAGTAAGAGGATATTATAGCCTTATTTATATTGGCATGTGCCTTGCTATAATAGTTTTCAATACTTAAAGAGAATTTGGCTCTACAATCAAACATGGATATAAATGAGGGGGGATATTTATGACAGAAGATAATGTTAATCAAAGAGAAGATAATGGCAACTCCATTCTTGTTGCCTTAGATGGTTCTGAGAGGTCTATGAAAACAGTTGAATATCTCTACGATTTTAAACCATTTCGCGATAAAAAAATTGTTTTATATCATATATTTAGTGATGTTCCAGAGTCATATTGGGACATGGGGAGGACACCTTTTAGCCGTAGTGGTTCGGAGCAGATAAAAGGTTGGGGGGAACAACGCCGAATTACGATTGATGAGTTTATGGGTCGGGCAAAAAGTATTCTTCTTACTGCTGGTTATAAACCTCAAGATATAAGCATAATTATCAAAGAGAGAGAAAAAGGTATTGCTCGCGATATTATTGCAGAGGCACAAAAAGGGTATTTTGCTTTACTTATCAGAAGGCGTGGTTATGGTGCATTGCTTCACATGATAATGGGAAGCACAACAACTAAAGTTATTGAAAAACTCTCTGGTACACCAATTCTTTTGGCTGGATTAAATAAAATCCGCAACTCAATTATGATTGGAATTGATGGCTCTGATGGCTCTGACAAGGCAGTTGAATTTACAGCTAATGTTGTTGGCAATAAAAATTGTAAAATAATTCTTTGTACTGTATTGCGAGATTTTGATATTTATACTGGAGATAGGAACAGAAAAAATGCCTCAGATTCTGTTGATTGCGTGTTTGAAGATGTTGAAACAGCTATGAGACGAGCATCACAAATACTTCAAAAAGCAGGAGTTAAAGCTTCTGATATTGAAAGGAAGATTATCACAGGTGTAGGAACAAGGGCTGGGGCTATTGCAAAAGCAGCAGAAGAGGAAAAATGCGACACAATTGTTCTTGGCAGAAGAGGACGTTCTAATGTTAATGAATTCAGTATTGGGCGCGTAACATGGAAGGTTATTCATGCAGCAAGAGAAATGACAGTGTGGATTATTTAAACCTTGCTATCACCCCAAATGGATAGATAGAATAGGATAGGGGGAGTAAGAATAATGACTCCTTCCTATCCATTTGAGGTAGGGCAAAATAATTATCTGACAACCTATATTGCTGTTATTTGGTCTTAACTTTTTTCCAGTCTGTTATTACCTCATATTTACCACTCTTGAGTATGGTAAAATAGACTTTATCAAGTCCTTGGTGGTCTTCTGGGCCATAACTCAATGTTGCTCCAGCTCCTATTCCTAAATCAATGTCTTTCAAGGATTCTGCAGTTTTGATAAATCCATCGCGAGTAACGTCTTTTCCGAGCTTGTTCAATATCAGCACAAGGGTTTTTGCATTTATAAAACCTTCAAGGCTGACAAAATTAGGAACAAGGTCAAGGTGATTTTTTTTGATGTATTTTTCAAGGTAATTTCGATACTCCGCAATACCTGGAAGCGAATCGTCAGGAGTTGGGACAACCTGAGTTACAATAACGCCGTCACCGTCGCTCCCTGTTCCAAGCAGATAAGCCAGTTTGTTTGCTCCGACAAATGAAATACAGTGAAAATAGGGGTCAAATCCTGACCATTTCGCACCCATGATAAAACGTGCGGCCGGACCATAGACTCCGATTATCACAACAGCTTCTGGTGCTGCCTGACGAATAGCGTTAAAAGCCGGAGTAACATCTTCGCTGCCACGTTCATAGCTTGCCTGAGCAACCGGTTTGGAGTTGTATTTCGCAAGAGCTATTTCAACCCCTTTTAATCCGGTTTTACCGAAATCGTCATTCTGATAAAAAACAGCAATTTTACGCAGTCCAAGCTCTTCCCAGAAATGAGAGACAATTCCAGCAGTCTCTTCGTAATAAGAGCCTCGAATATTAAAGATATGACGTTTTACAGGGTTTCGAAGTGATTCTGCCCCTGTAAACAGCCCAATCAGCGGGACAGCCGCCTCTTCCACAACAGGCATAGCCTTGACGCTTGTAGGAGTACCAACATAACAGGAGAGGGCAAAAACCTTATCCTCTTTAATTAATTTATTAGTATTTGTAACACATTGATCTGGATTATAACTGTCATTATATGCCAACATTCTTATTTTACGGCCATTAACGCCTCCTTGCTCGTTGATTTCATTAATGTATGCCATAAATCCATGAAGCGTCTCTGTACCGAGATAGGCTGCATGTCCCTCAAGTGCAAGTGAGGAGCCGATAAGGATTTCCGTATCAGTTACTCCGATTTCAGCATGTGCATTAGATAGACCGAACATAGCTACAATAATAATGACCGCAATAACTTGGACAGCTAATTTTTTAATGTGCATTTTTTTCTCCCGTTATCCATTCAAATTTAAGACTTTTTATTCGTTATTCTTTAATAGTTCAAACCTTGAACTTTTTCACCAATTTTTCCAGTTCAACAGCAAGATCCGACAAAATCTTTGCACTTGTCTGTACCTGAGTGCTGCCTGTTCCAACATGATTCGCCTCTTTGTTTATTTCGGAAACATTCCTGGTCATGTCTGCCACAACCGAGGTACTTTGTGCCATACTTTCATTTACATCAGAAATACCCTGGGATGCTTGGGAAATATTGCCTGAAATCTCGTTGGTTGCTGCTGAGAGCTCCTCGACGGCACTTGCGATTCCATTTATGACATTATTGATCTCTGCGATTACATCGGAAATTTTTATAATATCTTCTATTGTTGATGTGGTCGTAGTTTGCATTTCGTCAATCTGGCTTTTGATTTCCACAGTTGCCACAGCAGTTTGCTGTGCAAGTGCCTTAATCTCTTGTGCAACAACTGCAAATCCTTTGCCTGCTTCACCTGCTCTGGCTGCTTCTATTGTAGCATTCAGGGCAAGAAGATTTGTCTGTTGGGAAATCTCATTTATCGTCTCTGTAACTCTGCCTATTTTTTTTGCCGATTCTCCAAGTTCGTTCATTTTTTTCGAGGTACTCTGTGACTGCTTGACCGCATTTTCAGATACCACTCTTGCTTTTCCTGCATTCTGTCCTATCTCGTTTACTGTAGCAGTTATCTCTTCAGTTGCTGTGGCAACCATATTCACATTACCTGATGATTGTTCCATAGCAGCAGATACAGACTGGATATTTGAACTCATCTCTTCAGCAGCAGTTGCGACTGTTCCTGATTTTTGTGCAGTATCAGTGGCAGATGATGATAGTTGTCTTGAAATAGCAGCTAAATCGTTTGATGAAGAGGTGAGTCTGTTGATCCCTGAAACAATATCTTTGATCATTGTGCCTAACTGTTGGCTCATGGAATTGAGTGCTGCTACCATCATTCCTATCTCGTCTGTCTGGTTTATATCGAGTCTGTTTGTGAAATCTCCTTTTGCCATTGCGACCTCCCAAAAATAAGTTTAGGTGAATAACAAATATTATGGCAAACAATTAGTAAAGATTAATGGCGAAACCACAAACAGAAATTCTAATATGATAAAACATGTTAAAATTATGAAAACAACTATAATAAGGAAATTTTGAAAAGCTATCAGGAAAATAGAGAAAACCCATCCGTGTAGTAAAATTACCAAAATGTTATGAATGGATTAAATTAAAAAAGTGAGAAAATCAAGTTTTTAATGCAGTATGGAGGAATTCAGTTTTTTATGTTCAAGAGCTTTTTTGATTATAGATTCTGCCCATGAAGGTGTAGAAGAGGCAAGGATATGCGTATAAGTTCCAAAGACATTATTTTTAAAAAAACCATCTTTTTTAGAGATAATTCCTTTACCACGAACCATAGCAAAAGCCATCTCATCTTCTCTATAATCAATATTTATAATGTGTGAATATCTAAATTCATGCCCTCTTATAGTCTGACCCAGCGCAAAAAAAGGATTTTTGTTGACAACTTTAACTTCGGTATAACCATGTCCGACAGGTCGTGGCGAAAGCCCGAAACTCAGAGGGAGAATATCTGCCATTGGATAGACTAACGTTTCATCTGTATTGACGTTTTTAAGAGTGAGGCTTTTGCCAAGAAAGATAAGTCCTCCGCATTCGGCATAGATGGGTAATCCCTTTGATGCAAGAGCTTTGAGTTCATTTCTAAAGGAGATATTCTCCGCAAGCTGGGCAGCATGCGTTTCAGGGAAACCGCCCCCCATGTAGATGGCATCAACATCTGGAATATGGGTTTGAGTTAAGGGGCTGATGAATTTGAGGATAGCCCCTTTTTCTTCCAGGATTTCAAGATTGTCAGGATAATAGAACTGGAATGCGGAATCGCGGATTATGCCAATAACCGGTTTATCATCACTACTAACAAGAGGATAATTTGTATGGAGTGGATAAATTAAAGATTTGTGGTCTTCTTCAGAAGCTTCATATCGAGTATGAGATGTAGAGAATTTGATAGAAGCCTTATAAAGTGCATCTAAATCAATACAGGATTTTGCAACTTTTGCCGCAGATTCGATTGACTGAACAGCAAGGGCATGTTCAGCAGATGGAATAAGCCCCATATGCCTTTCAGGAAAATCGTCAGCACTTAGCTTGGGAACAGAACCAAAAACAGGGATATTGCAGAAACGTTCAATATTGTCCTTTACCTTACCCTCATGGCGTTTTCCAGCAACTTGATTAAGAATAACGCCCATAATATGAACATGAGGGTCAAAATGGATACAGCCCATTAATAAAGCAGCCATTGTTCGAGTACTTTTTGTGCAATCAAGCACTAAGAGAATGGGTAAATTTAACAGCTTGGCTATCTCTGCTGTACTGGTATGACCATCTGTATCAATACCATCATATAACCCTCTATTTCCCTCTACAAGGGCAATGTCAGCAAAAGATGAATTTTTTTTAAAAGAGTATTGTACTTGGAGGGGATTACAGAGAAAAGTATCAAGATTATAGCAAGGACGACCGGCTGCCTGTGCAAGCCAGCCGGCATCAATATAATCTGGTCCTTTTTTGAAAGGTGCGACCTTAATACCGATATTGGTCCATGCAGCTGCAATTCCAAGGGAGATAACAGTTTTCCCAGTGCCACCTTTAAGTCCGGCGACTACAACTCCTGAAATTGGTTTATCATTATCATACTGCATTTAAGTTATTAAGCGCTTAATATTAAAAATTATTATTTTAAAAATTAAGCTTCACCCTCAGAGCTGTGCTGCTTACCGCTGCCTTTTAGTCCATACATGGTGGTGCTTCCACTTGACCAATATTCAAGAACACCATCAGTTACCAAACTATTAACCACTTTCTTTATATCTCTTAGTTTATCATCGGGAAATATATCTTGAAAGTCATTAAAATAGAATTTTGATTTTGTTTTTGCTTTTTTTGTCATAAAATCAACAACGGCTTGGGTTGCTGCTTCTTTGTTAGAAAGAAGTTCACTCATTGTAAATTCCCCCTTTTTATTTTTTAAAAGCTCTTTTATTTTAAAGAACCTTATTTTTTAAGCATAATAGCCGAAGTGCCTTAACGTCTTTAACAGGCAACTTCGGCTTAAATATCTTAAGTTTGTTAATATATATATGATATTAATATAATATTAAACTGAACTAAAACTTAAACTGTGTTGACTGACGCCATGACATATATGCCTGCTGACGGAAGTCATCAATCAAGTGGTGGGTAAATTCAAGTTCACATTTCTGGAAGAATTTTTCCCAACCAATTCTTTCTGCCCAATCACCAAGACGCTCATATTTGTTAGCATTGTTTGCATAAGCATTTACGATCTTGGTAATTGCATCTGTCATGGATGGCCATCTTGGCATTTCATTTGGAATGAATGCAACAACAACTTTTGAAAATTTTGGATCACTAATTCTATTAGATACTTTTCCTCCAGCCATGAGAACAATACCATCGCCTTCAGTATCAGCAAGAGGAAGTGATGGACACATGGTGTAGCAGTTACCGCAGAACATACAACGCTCATTCTTGATTTCTACAGATTTTACCTCTGTTCCGTCATCAAGTTTTACTTTAGCTGGCTTAATAGCTGCTGTAGGACATGCAGAAATAGCAAGAGGAATTTCGCAAAGTCTGTCAAGATATTCATGGTCAATCATTGGTGGTTTTCTGTGGTAACCAAGAATTGCTATATCAGAACAGTGAACAGCACCGCACATATTTAGGCAGCATGCCATAGAGACACGAAGCTGTGCAGGCATTCTCATTTTCTGGAAATCTTCAAACAGAACGTCCATAGTTGCCTTTACAGTACCAGAAGCATCTGATGCAGGGGTGTGGCAATGAATCCAGCCCTGTGTATGAACGATATTTGTGATACCAGCACCAGTTCCACCGATTGGAAACTTGAAGCTTCCACCTGGGAATTTACGGCTTTTGAGATCATTCTTTAGGGGCTCTACTTTATCTTTAGAGTCAACCATAAACTCAATGTTGTTTCTGGTTGTAAAACGGAGATGACCATCACAGTGTTTGTCAGCAATATCACAAATTTCGTTAATGTGACTGGTACTCATAAGACGAGCGCCACCAACTCTTACTGTATAGACTTCATCACCTGACTCTCCAACGTGAACCATAACACCTGGTTCAAGTATTTCATGATGAGACCATTTGCCCTTATTTTTCTTGATTACTTCAGGATAAAACTCTTCATAATGTCTTGGACCGATGTCTGTAATTCTATCGTCCATCGGTTTGTCTGGGTTATAACCAGATGATATAAATGCCATTGTATTCTCTCCCCTTATCTCAGATGGTGTTTTCTGTATTCAACAACGTCCCGTTCCCAGCCACCGGTAACCTCATCCTCTTTCCAGAAGATGTATGGATTGGTTCTCGGATATGCAACATGCTGAGGCTGTGCATCAATTCCTGTAACTTCAAGCAGTTTCTGGAATCCCTGACGCATTATTAACTCACCAAGTCTCTCACGATTTTTACCCTCTTCCATCCACCAATCCCAAATATTTTCAATGACTGAGGTAATTGCTTCATAATCATTGTCTGGATTAACTTCAACAAAAGGAACAAGGAGAGAACCCATCTGTGCACCATCAACAATTGGAGCTTTTGCACCAACAAGAATTGATAAGCCTCTGTCATCGCCTATTTTCAAAGCTCTTGGCATTGTGTTTATACAATGCATGCAGCGAGTACAGTTAGAGTTATCAATCTTAAGGGTCTTATTTTCAAATTTCATGCATTTTGTTGGGCAGAGCTCAACAACTTCTTTTTCAATGTTAAATGGACCCCAATCTTTGCCTTTATGAGCACCAGCATTTGGAGGATATGCAGCATTATTTTCTACATATTTATTCACTGCATCTTGATCAATTTTGATAGCATCTCTCCATGTACCTATGAAAGACATATCAGAACGGGCGATTGAAGCTACGCAACCATTAGGACAAGCATCAAATTTGAATTTAAACTTGTATGGGAATGCAGGACGATGAAGCTCATCTTGATAATTGTTGGTCATGAAATGACATAATGCATTTGAATCGTAGCAAGCATATTCACATCTTGAAGAGCCAAGACAGTCAGCAGGAGTACGAAGGTTAGAACCTGATCCGCCAAGGTCCTGGTTCATGTTATGTGTCAATTCATAGAAAATTTCCTCAATCTGAGGAGTTGTGGTACCAAGAAGAATAATATCTCCTGTTGCTCCGTGCATATTTGTAATACCACTACCTCTCAAATCCCATATTTTTGTCAATCCTCTGAGATAGTCTGTTTTGTAATACTTACCACATGGCTGGGCAACACGTATTGTATGAAAATGTTCAACGCCTGGGAAAAGTTTTGGCTGATCGCAATATCTACCAATTACACCGCCACCATACCCAAAAACACCAACGATACCACCATGTTTCCAGTGTGTTCTTCCGTGTTTATAAGAAAGTTCAAGAACGCCAAGAAGATCCTCTACAGCATCCTGTGGAATCTGGAACTCAATGCCTGCTTCATTTTTTGCTCTGACTTCAGCCTGTTGCTTCATATCAGAAACAAAACTCGGCCATGGGCCAGATTCCAACTGATCCAATAAAGGAGTTTCATGTTTTGCCATTTACCTACCTCCGTTAAAAGTTAAATTACATTTTCTATTTGATGTTTAATTATAGGAGTTATTAAATATAACTAATCTTAAGCGTTACAATAATTTTATATAAAAACCTAAAAAAAACACCATTTCTTGAGCATTACTCCAAATCTATAACCTTACTTCAAAATCCTTCTTTCATTTTACTACTTTGCATTTTAGACGATCTGTAAGCCCCAAATCGTCATTTTTTTCAATAAAACTATAATAATTTTTATAATAAGAGTTTAAATAATCATCGTTCCTATAAGATTTTTGGGAAGAATTTTAATTAAAAAGCCTGTTTTTTCCATTTTATGATATAGAGAAAATCCCCTTACTAATATTACAATAGAGTGCTTCAGAATGCTCTTGTAGATGTTTTAATATAAAAACTCTTTCAGGGTTATCTGTTTGGCAGTCACCTAACATAATAAGATAAATTTGATATAAGTTTTCATGGCTAAATTGACTCAGATATGATTGAAAGCCGTTAACAAGAGAGTGTTCCATAAAATAAGTTTGAATAGGATTTGGTACTGTTTTCTTCTTAAGCCCTCTAAAAAATCCTTTTAGTATAAACGGTATGACTGCATTCTCAACAAGAGCCCTTTTACCAACCCCATCAATTTTATCTATACGCATACGTAGTGTAAGATTAAGGAAAAAGAGTAAAAGGGCATTATAAACATCTTGTTCAATATTGTTCGATACAATAGAAGTATGATCAATATCTTCGGATAAGTGACAATCTTGTTCAAGATACTCAGACGATTCAGAGCCTGATACAGGAACGTAATTTGAACTGTAATCCCTTACGGTGATAAGTTTTACATCAAATCCATTTATGGTTTGTTTTACAACAAAATCCCCTGCTGCATGGTGCCAACGCTCAATAGCTTCTGATGTTTCAATATTATAAAAATATGTAAGAATTTCAGAGGCTTTTTCATATATTTCAAAATAGGAGGGTGAATAGACAGGGATAACAGTTCCGTCACTGTTCCAAATATTTATAAGAGATGGGACTTCAATGTTATTAGCATCACAAGAACTATGATTATCGTAGCTCGGATTATCTGTTAAATGAAACTCTTTATATCCATCAAACCATGTTCCAAGTAGAAAAGAAATTTGTATTCCTCTGTATGTCATGGATTTAACCCCAAAGACTTGTGGAACAAAAAAATTATCATCAATCGCATTTAAATATTTAAGAATATTGTATTCATTATTAATTAGGGCAAGTCCATAATTTGATACAGCAGTATTTAAGACAAAACAAATAGAATTTCCTATTTTCATTAATACTTCAACTCTTGCTGGATGGTAAAAAGCACCATGTTTTTCAAGATGAATATCAATTCGTTTAATCTCTGCAATATCAATCTCCACAGTATCTTTGTTTTTACTCTCTTTTTTTAAGATAAATGCCAATCCTTGTTGTAAAATATAGTAATTATCTGCACTAATAAATTGTTCAGCAAGTGTAAAGTATTCATGGAGCAAAATTCCCCCAGCATCTTTACCTAATAGCGGCATATCCCAAAGAGAAGATTCTTCTGTGAATGGCTCTGATATTCCAGAAATATAATATTTAACTATCGGCTTTGGATTATTCATCTAAATAATTCTTAAACATCTCAATGTTATTGTGTCTATTTTCTATAAGGTGCTAAATCTTCTTTCATAGCTTCTGCAACTTGAAAACCTAAGGATTCTGCTTTATCACAGTGGAATATAGCCAAATCATACTCCTGTTTTTGAAGATATGCTACGGCAAGATTGTTGTGGCTAATTGGAAATTCTGGTTGAATCTTAACTGCCTGAAGATTTGCCTCAATAGATTCATCAACAAGTCCTTTCATTAAATAGGCATTACCAAGTGTTGTATATGCTTGCACAAATTTAGCATTATGGATAACTGCTTTTTGAAGATTCTTTATTGCAAGATCAAGTTTCTCTTCATCTGCTTTTACATCTTTCCCGTCAATTAGCTGTAGAAGGACAAACCCTATATTTGCATAACCTTCAGCAAAACCAGCTCTTGCCTTAGTTGCATATTTATTGTATCTCAAACAACCTTCAAGATCATTTCTTTGAAGGCAGATACCACCAAGTAAAACATAGGCTTCCGCAAGAGATGGACTACATTCTACTGCATCATGTAGTGCTTTTTCTGCTGCGTCATATTCTTGTTTTCCCATTAGAGCAACTGCAAGGTTGTAGTGAGTAGTTCCGCACTCATTGTTTTTTCTTAGTTGTCCGCGCAGCGTTTCAATATATTCATCAGAAGTTCTAGATTTTACTCTTTCTGATACTGTTAATTCTGTCATTATATCTTTTTTCCTTCTATTTTTATGTTATCAATTGGTTACAAATAAACCAAGCATGAAATTACATATTCTATTTTCAACCATCTCTTATGTCAAGGCAAAATTAAATTGTTATTTTACTAAAAACTCTACACTATCTGCTGCTATGGTATTCTCTCTTTTATCAATTAATTGTGCAGATACTTTATATCTTCCTCTCTCTATTTTCCATTGCAGCGTATCATTTTTATTTAGAAACTCTTTACTATTAATTGTCCACTTAACTTTATAATCTGAAAGTAAGCCCGTAACTTTGAAATCAGTATATTCAAGTTCATCTGGAATTCTTGGATCCATAGCAATTTCAAGTCCATTCACAGGATTAACAAACTCAAACTTCTTAAAGTTTTGTCTCTGATTAGTAATCTTACTCTGATTAAATCTTTGAGCTTGGTTTTCAGATGTAAACCACTCAGTTTTTTTAATATATTTGTTATCTTCGCCACTTTTTTTTCTAAAAACCCACACATCAGCCTGAACTAATTTAGGACTCATATAAAGAGGAAAAGTAACTTGGTTAAGTTCAGCAAATATGCTTCTAAGTACAAAAGCAGAACCTCTTGAACCACTAAGTTCAAGAGTTGGAGAACCATCAAGATTGCCCATCCAAACGCCTGCTGTATAATAACGATTATACCCCATTGCCCACGAATCTCTATAATCACTTGAAGTTCCTGTCTTAACGGCGGTCTGCACAGGAAAGCTGAGGAGATCGTTATCACCAAATTCAAGCGCTCTTGCTCCATTATCAGAAAGTATATTGCCAATAATTGAAGCAACCTCTTCTGAAAAGGGCTGTTCTGAATTTAGATAGATATTATTTAAATATTGAAAATTGTCACTATCTTTTTTTTCATAACCATAAGTGCCGTTATTATTAGAATTTGAATTATAAAAGCAGATGAGAGGAACAAACTTTCCAGCATTAGCAAGTACACTGTAGGCTTGCACCATATCATAAAGCGATACCTCACCATTCCCAAGTGCAAGTCCATCTCCATAAAAATCAGGGTGGTGATTAAGCGTTTTAATGCCGACTTTTTTTAACATTTTTAGATAATCTTCAACTCCTGTAAATCTAATTGTTTTGATTGCTGGAATATTAAGAGAGTTGCCAAGAGCGTCTCTTAAAGTAACTGGTCCATAATGGATATTGCTGTAATTATGGTATGTATGAACTCCTAAACCCACAGCATCGTCTAAAGGAGCATCATTAATAATGGTTGCAGCACTCCAACCTTTTTCTAAAGCAAGTGCATATAAAAAAGGTTTGAGCGCTGACCCAGGTTGTCTAAGAGCCTTTACTGCGTCAATAAATTTATCAGAAGATATATCTCTTCCTCGGGTTTCAGCTACAGAATATCTTGTAGTATGTGTAGGTATAGATACTGATACCCATGCGACTATCTCGCCTGTAAAGTGCTTTGTAATAAGAAGAGCTGCATCATGCACTTTATGGCTTTGTTGATTTTTAAGTGCCGTAAATAGTATATTTTCAACTTTGTTTTGTAATGCTCCGTCAAGTGTTGTTCTAATAGTGTATGGTTCAAAAGAATTTAATTTATTGAGAGTTTCATAAACATGTCGGATAAAGTGTGGTGCTTGAACATTTAGATTAGAGCTTTTTATCTCAAAAGGTATATTTCTTACCTGCTCCCACTGAGATTGCGCTATAAGTCCTTGATTTATAGCACGTTGGGCAAGCCTATCTAATGATTGCTCTATTTTTAGAGGATAATTATAAAGATTATATGCTGATGGTGCTCGAACCAATATTGCCAGAGCCAATATCTCTTTTATGCTGAGAGTTGATAGTGTTCTATCAAAATAGAGGCGTGCTGCTTGTGCTATACCGCGCCTATTAGATGAAAAAGGAATTTGATTAAGATAAAACTCCAAAATATCTTTTTTTGAGCTTAGCTTCTCTAATTGATAGGCTTCAAACCCCTCAATCCATCTTGACCAGAGTGTTCTTTTTCTGGGGTGTATCATACGGACAACTTGTTCTGTTATTGTACTTGCCCCTCTCACAACTTTTCTAACCTTAATATTTTGAAAAAGAGCACCTATTCTTGCCACCCAATCTACACCATTGTGTTTGTAGAAATTACGATCTTCTGAAAGGATAAATATTGCTTTTATAAGCTCTGGTATCTCATAAATATTTAGATTATCTTGTTGATTCCATTTTGTTGAGTATGTAGTATTAAGAGCATGTCCGTTTCTATCAACAATAAAGAGAGGTTTGCTCTTGGTTGATTTTCCAAAAGTATATTCGTCATACTCTTTATTTAATATGCTAATTAAAGAGGGGATTGGCTCTATACTTTTATATGTAAATAAGAATAAACTAATAACCGTTGTTGATAATAATATAGATGTAATAATAGATATTTTTATTATTAATTTAGAACGAATCATTTTATAAATTACCTTGATATACCGCCAAATTTTTGGAGGGAATTATAGTTGACACTTTCAAAACAGGGTGTTAATTAAGTTCTCATTTACGTGTTTGTTAAAAAAGTTAAAAAGGAGTGAGTGCTATGATTGGTGGAATTGGAATGCCGGAATTATTGATTATACTTGTCATTATCCTAATTATATTTGGAGCTGGCAAACTTCCTGAGATAGGTGCAGGCATTGGAAAAGGGATAAAAAATTTCAAAAAAGCAACAAGAGAAATTGATCAAGAAGAGAAAGAACCTGAAAAAATTGAAGATAAATTAAAATCATAACTATTTTTATATTACCCCCCCATTCCATGCAGTTAGATGTAAGATTAAATTTTTTATAGAATATTTTTAACTGCGTGGAATTTCTCTTACCCCAAAGCGACATCCAGTGTCATCATAATTGCAAAGCCTAACATAGCACCAATAGTTGCGGTGTCGCTATGTTTATCTGATTTACCTTCTGGAATAAGCTCTTCAACTACAACATAAATCATGGCTCCAGCAGCAAACGCAAGTGCGTAGGGCAGCAAGGGACGGATAGTAATCACAGAGTATGCACCTATAACACCAGCAATTGGTTCAACAATACCAGACATTTGACCGTACCAGAATGCCTTTAATTTTGAGAAACCCTCACGTCTTAAAGGTAGAGATACGGCAGCACCTTCTGGAAAATTTTGTATTCCAATACCTATAGATAAAGCAATTGCACCTGTCAAAGTTGCGTAAGATAATCCTGCTCCAGATGCCCCAAATGAAACCCCTACAGCCAAACCTTCTGGTATATTATGCAGTGTAATTGCTAACACAAGTAAAACACTTCTCTGCCAACCTGTTTTAAACCCCTCAGCATCAGAGGTTTTCATACCAGAGTGAAGGTGGGGCAGCGTTTTATCAACAATCCATAAAAATAGCCCTCCAGCTAAAAAACCAATTAAAGGAGGAACCCAAGGAATAAGTCCAATATCTTCAGACATTGCAATAGATGGGGCAAGTAGAGACCAAAAACTTGCTGCAATCATTACTCCAGATGCAAAACCCAACATTCCATTGAATATCTCTTTTTTTATTGTTGCAAATAAAAATACCAAAGATGCGCCTAATGCAGTAATTCCCCACGTAAAACATGTCCCAATCAATGCTTGCATAACAGGATTTATCTCTTTAAACCACTCCATAAGTTACCTCTTTGAAATTTGAATATATCTACTCTTAATTGACTCGACCGCGGCGTGTGCAGCTTCCAAAACATCTTCATTTATTATTTTTTTATGCTCAATTAGCTTATCTATATCATCTTGGACACTTGGGTTGCCAATTTCACCAAGTGCATAAAGAATATCGCCTTGTGTAGTTATATCTCCTTCCTCTGAACTATTCTCTTCATTAAAGAGTTTAAGAAGCTCAGGGGCAATAGTTAATGCAAGTTCAGGAGCTTTTTGTGCGATCTCTTCAAGCACAACCATTGCACCAAGTCTTACAGACCATGTTTTGTGCGTTATAAGACCTATAAAACCCTCAAATATAGTATTGTGTTCAAGCATCTTAGTGATAATCCAATCAGCTTTACCATCCTCTAATATAGTTTTAAGAGATGATGTAGTTAAAGATGAAGGATTATTGTTTATAATAGTATGTATAATTATATCAATTAGTTGTTCTAAATCTATATTGCCTGCCAACCTAACTCCACCATCAAGGATTAAACACGGCACTGACATGATTTTATCTTCTGCCGCCTCATCAGCTGCAAAGGTTCCATCAATAATTTTTAAATATATATTTGGGCAGGCTGCTGCAAGCGTAGTAAGCGTTCTTACTACGCTTGGACAATGTGGACATTGGTTTGCAACGTAAAGTTTAATCTCAACTGGAATCTTAACTAAGTTGAGATTAGAGACTATATGTTCCGGAAGCGCAAAAGAGTCATCGTATGGCTTAAAAAAGTGGTTGTAATGATCTTCTGATCCAATAAATGTTATGTTGCTTATATTTTTTAAAACCATATTTTCACCATAGAATTTTATATTGTTAATTTTTCCTTAGAACTCTGTTTATTTTTTCCTGCACATATTTCAAAATAAATTTTTTTTTGTTCAATTGAACTTCCAATATCCGATGTAATTTCTTCAACAACTTTTAGATCATTACATTTCTGCTCCGCACATCTTACTCTTACACTTATATTTCTGCCATTTTGTTTGGCATGGTAAAGTCCTTTATCTGCAAGCGAAATCATTTGATCAAAGGTCATCTTTATTGGAAAATTGTCAAAAAAAGGATAAAATACAAACCCGATTGATGTTGTTATATTTATGGTTCTATCTTGAGTAATGTTAAAAGGTGTAGATTCAATATAAGAGCGGAGAATTTCAGCAAATTGTTCTAAATATTTTTCATCAGTATCTTTAAGAATAACTATAAACTCCTCTCCTCCTAAACGTGCAACTACATCATCACTTCTAACCTTTTCAATAAGTCTTTCGCTAAACTGTTTTAAAACCATATCACCTGAATCATGCCCAAAGTTATCGTTGACTAACTTGAACTTATCAATATCTATCATAAAAATACCATATCCACACTCTGATGATACGGTTCTTTTATTCTTTCCATCAAGCTCAAGCCATTTTTTTTCCATTATTTTGGTGTTATTAGGTGTAAACTCTTCAAATAGGTAGCGTCTGTTTTTAAGACCTGTAAGAGGATCGATACGTGTAAGTGATTTTAATTCGTGGTTTTTCTCCATCAATTGGGCGTTTAATTCTTCAGTATTCTTTTTTTCAATATTAAGATTTTTAACAAGCTGGTGGTTATCATATCTAAGAGCTAATGACTCGGTTAAATCTGTATTCATCTTTTTAGCATTTACAGATGATATAATATAAAAGATAACTCCAAGAAGGGACATTGTTTTGGTTATTGTGGTATTTAGACTATAGAGTACAATAATT
>JADFXA010000210.1 GCA_015233755.1 Desulfamplus sp.
TTAGATATAAATCAAGGGAGCTATAAAATAGATAATTCTAAATGTATAAGTTGTCTGACTTGTGTTTCCCATGATTGTCCAGCAGTTAAATCATTACATTATAAAGGTTCAAAATAAATGGCAGAGTTTAAATTCGGTTTTGAGGAATCGTGGTTTCGTCTAATAATTAAAAAACTTCCAAACCACCCTGAACTTTTTCTACCAAAAGCAGTTGAAGAGGCTCAGGGGATTTTACGGATTGGTAAATTAAAAGTGGGTGCAGCAAAAGTATGGGCTGAATCTGCCGGCATTATAACCAAAAAAAAGAGTCAGTTTGTGTTGACCGCGTTAGGTCATCTAATCAGAAAACATGATCCAGATATGGACGATGATGGTATCTGGTGGGCAATACACTATAATCTTGCTAAACAAAACAGCCCCGCATGGTTTTACTCATTCTATTTTAATGGATTTGAACACGATATATTTGACAGACAATATTTAGAAGATGAATTAAGAGCATGGTGGAATAAAGACCACGAAAAACCAATGACTGACAGCACATTTGATAAACTTATATTTTCACCCTTGATACAGGTTTTTGAAGGAACTCGCTTGGGTAAAGATTTTGGTTTTTTTCAACCTCAAGCAAAAAATAATTTTTGCCGTCAATCTATCGGTTATAAATTACCTCCCGCAGCCATAGCAGCATATAGTTTGTTAGATTGGGCAAGAGAGCAACAACGCCAATCTGTTCATTTGGAAAAACTGCTTGAGTCTGGTGGAATCGGTAAGATTTTAAGGCTTGATAGAACCTTACTTGATGAGATTCTCATAAAAATCGGAGATCAATATAATAAACAGGTTGCATGGGTCAGCCATACTGCTGGATTAAATTCAGTATCAATTATGGATTTAGAACCATTAACCCTTATAAGTGCCTACTATCACGAGCTTGAGGGTGAAACGCCAGAAGCAGCATTAGAAAAAGGTAAGGCTGAAATCATTGAGCTTGAAAAAATGCAGACAACTCCGACACTCTTTTCATAAGCCTTGAGGAGATACAACTGTGCAGCTTCTTAATATTTTTATAGAAAAATGGCATATCTGCAAAGAGAGACGTTATCCTGTGATGTTTATTATTCCTTCTAAATGGGAAATTTTGACAGAACAAATGGTTGATGAATTTGCAGGTATTATGAATGGAAAATCAATTGATTTTGCTGCACGTTATCAAGGGGCATTGGACACATTCCTAACCCGCAGTATGCTTCAGAGAGAACTTCTTGAGTTATCCCAATCAAGCCCTGTAATTGTCTCAAATCTTGAACCATTTTACAGCAAGTGGCAGACTGGCGAGCGATTGGACTTTATACGTTATATGTTAAGGACAGAGATGCCCAATGGAGTTGTGATAGTCTTGTATTGTCAGGAAAATTTAGCGGACATTAGAGCAATAGACCCAAATAATCGTGGTTATATATGGGCATTAGGGTAATTTTTACTCTTAATAAACATTATGGACGTTCAAATATAAGGTGTAAACAGTATGGAAAAAACAAAAGAAAATTTTGTGAATCAAGAAGATGGAGAGGAAGAGCTTGCTTTAATAATAAAAAAAGCAGGTGAAGAGGCTCGTAATCGTAGAAAAAAGGCTTTAGATGAACATTTTGATAAATTGAACAAAGAGATAAAAAAGGCGGTATATCGTTTTGATACACCGATACCAAGATGATAGAACAAGAAAAACCAAGATTAATAATTGTTGCTGGACCTAACGGATCAGGAAAAACCACTATTACTGAGAAACTTTTACGCCATGAATGGATGAACGGGTGTGAATATATCAATCCAGATTTAATAGCTCAGAATGAATTTGGAGATTGGAACTCACCAGAAGCAGTTCTCAATGCAGCAAATAGAGCTAAACTTATTCGAGAAGATTGTTTGAATAGTATGACCAGCATGGCATTTGAAACTGTCTTTTCAACAAAAGAAAAAATGGAGTTTGTTCAACGAGCCAAAAATACTGGGTTCTTTATTCGGTTTTTCTTTGTATGTACAAATGATCCTTCAATCAATGCCCAAAGAGTTGCACAAAGAGTAATGGAAGGTGGGCATGATGTCCCTATTCCAAAGATTATAAACCGATATTATAAAGCAATTGCTAATTGCGTTCATATTTTACCTTGTGTTGATCGTATGTATTTTTATGATAATTCTGAAACTGATAGTGATCCTCGGCTATTATTCCGAGTAAGTGATGGGAAAATTACAAGAATTTATATAGAGACAGAAATATCCCCTTGGGCAAAAGGCATTATAGAGTGGATTAATATGATTGATACCGAAACAAAAAAAGAATAGACACAGCGAGCAACACACTTGTCGGAAAAGTGCTTGAAACCCAAAAATTTTAATAAAATGTATAACTATATTGCAGCGGTTTTATAAAATAAAGGGACTCTTATTAATATGACACGCGAACTTTCTGAGTTTATAAAAATTTCACCTGGATTTAAGGCAGCAGTTAATCTTCGTAATGAGCGGGACAACCTAAGCAAAGTTGCAGGTTATATTCCAACTGAGGTAGCACGAGAGATCATTCTTGATTTTGCAAAGAAATTACACCCAACAACTCCTGATTTGCGATCAAGAATTATTATGGGGACTTATGGAACAGGTAAAAGCCATTTAGCTTTGGTTCTGCTCAATTTTTTTCTGCGTCCAATTACAATTCAAGAGCTGCAAGTTGTTATGGAAAAGTTGGATATTGATACAAGAGAGGTTTTAAAGCAGTATCGGCAAGCAGTTCCTAAACCTTATTTAATAGTCAGCCTTTATGGGAATGAGGGCAATATTGCAGACAGTCTTATGATGGGCTTGCGGCGTGCCTTGACTGCTGAAGGTCTTGAATCGTTATTGCCGCAGACTGCTTTTGATGCTGCCATAAAGCGGATTGAAGATTTTGAAAAAAATTATCCTGAAAGTTTTCTTATTCTTAAACAAAAGGTCGAAGAGAGCGGACATACCATTGGAGAGCTTAAAATCAGACTTGCAGAGTATCAGAAAAAATTTTTTGATCTGTTTCGTGCCATCTATCCGTCAGCAACCAGCGGTTCACAGTTTGACTATTTAACCATGATTGATTCTGTAAGCCTTTATGAGAGCGTAGTAAAAGAGCTGATAGAGTATCACGGTTACAGTGGAATAGCGGTTTTTTGGGACGAGTTTGGTCATAAAATGGAAGAGGTTGTAAAAGACCCGACAGGTAAAGAAGGTCTTGATCTTCAGGCTTTTGCAGAATCTTGCAATGCAAGTGCCATGAATCAGATTCATCTATACGTTTTCTGCCACCGATCTTTAAAAGAGTATCACGATATTTCAAGAATTGCTTTAGGTGCAAGCCATCAAAAATTAGAAGAGGATTTAAGAAAAATTGAGGGGCGTTTTAAGCAGTACATTTTAAAAAGCACGGATACTGAGACATTCCAGTTGATAGATGGAGTTATAATTGCTGATGAGCATTCACAAGGCTGGAAAGAGCTGGCAGCAACATTTGAGAGTTACCTTGATAGACTTGTGCGGGAAACTGCAAGATTAAACTATTTTGTTGGATTTACCCGTGAAGAGTTGAAATCAACTGTTGTTCATGGTGCTTATCCTCTCCACCCAATGGCAGTTTACAGTCTGCCAGCTATTTCTGAAAAAGTTGCACAAAATAACAGAACCCTTTTTACCTGTTTGTGTGAAGATGAGCAGGGAAGTTTTAAGAGATTTCTTGATAAAGCAGTTTTAGATTTATCAGCAGATTCTCCTCCAATGTTTACTGTGGAGAAACTTTGGGATTATTTTTCTAATGATATTAGGCAGCAAGAGCGGACTTCATCTATTTTTAGAGATTTTGAGCATCTTAGAACCCGTCTGCAAATTAATGATGATATTGGTCTGCGTGTTTTAAAGGCTGTTTCAGTTTTTAGAGTAACCAACCCAACTAAATTTAAAGTTACAGAGGATATTTTAATCTACTCATTAAATATTTTGCCAGATGAACAAGAGCAATTCATAAATGAGCTTGCAAGGCTTTCTGATCTTCAAAGCCAGAACCATATTTTAATGAAGTTACAGGCAGATGGCTCGTATCGCCCAGCAGTGAGCGGATCAACAGAGACAATCCTTGAGAAGATAAGAAAGCTGATTGAAAATAATCCTGAAAAACTTGGACAGAAGCCAATACCATATCTTAAAACTTTCTGGTCAGACCTGCCAGGAACAGAGCCTCGCGAAGCTGTTGATTACAGCGATGATTTTGGTGTCTCCCGCATTCTTGAGGTTGAACCTGTAAGCATGTATCAACTGCGTGAGTCTCTTGATATTCTGACAAAAGATATTGGCAGAGGCAAATATCTTGATGGTCTCATTCTAACTGTTTTGTGTCAAAGTTCCAGTGAAATTGAAGAGGCAAGAGAGATTGCAAGAACAACTTT
>JADFXA010000211.1 GCA_015233755.1 Desulfamplus sp.
CTACCAAATAAAACAGGTCTATTTTCAACTTATGAAGGCAAAACAAGATGTTCAGATTGGTGCAGATACTGTTAAACGCCTTGAAGCTGATGTCAAATCAGCAAAGGCATTTTATGAGAAAGAGATGACCCCTTATGCTAAAGTATTACAAGCAGAAGTTGCACTTGCGGACATAAAACAGCAATTTAGCAAAGTTAAGAATACTGTCGATAGGAAAAAATCAGAGGTATTTGTACTTATGAATCAACCTTTTGATAGCTCTGTAACATTTTCAGGAGGTCTTGATTATTACTCCCAAGGGTTTACTATGACTTCAGAACAGTGTCTTTCAAAAGCTATTGATACAAGACCAGATTTGAAAAGTTTGGCTCATCAGATGGTTATGTTGGAAAAGGATGTAGAGATTTCTGAGGGGAAATATTATCCACTTATGAGATTAAATACGGGATATTATGATCAAGATAAGGATTATGATAGCCTTAGCTCTTTAGGAACAAGCATGGATCAACGTAATACTTACTGGAGTGCAGGTGTAAATTTATCGTGGAATCTGTTTGATGGAGGACGTGGTTGGTATGAAAAGAGACGTTCTCAAATAGATATGAAAAGAATAAATGAGCAGGTAAAAGAGATTAAAAGTAAACTTGAGGCTGGCATTGTTACATCTTTAATGTCTTTATCAGAGGCTGAAGAGCGTATTAAAGCTACATCTGATAGCATAACAGCGTCAAAAGAGTATTACGACATGGAAAACAAGCGTTTTCAAGCTGGAATTGCTACTGTTTCAGAAGTTTTAGATGCACAGGTTAGTGTAACACGTGCAGAGGTAAGCTATAATCAGGCTCTTCTTGACTATCAATTGGCAAGGGCAGAGCTTGATTTTATGATGGGCAGTTCTATTGGAAAGTAAAAATATATTTAAACTTCAAATAGTTATAAATTTAGCTTTTTTATATGTAAAACTAAACTTATAACCGAGAACGGTATAGCTAAATATAGGCGTAGGCGTTATTCAAAAAAATAATTGGTTGTTCTAAAAAGTTAAAAGGCTTTAGTTAAGGCGTATTATTATGACAAAATTTATTTTAAAGTGGTCCAAGTATTTTATCTTTGCTGGTATTTTCAGTATGTTTATCAACATATTGAGCTTAACCTTTTCGGTTTACATGCTGGCAATCTATGACAGGGTGTTAAGCTCTTACAGTATGCCAACCTTGATGACTATTACTGTAGCAGCAGTATTGGCACTGTTTGTTGATTCTGTTTTGATTTTTCTCAGATCAAGACTTTTGGTCATGGCTGGTGTTGATATTGATAATTCTCTTTCAAGCCCGGTTTTTAAGGAGATGTTAAAAGATAGTTGCAGTATCCAAAAATCTGGATACTCAGCAGGATTAAGAGATGTAAATATCTTGCGAAATTATCTTGGTGGTAATGCCATATTTGCTCTTTTTGATATGCCATGGATGCCTATTTTTCTGCTCTTTGTTTATATGGTGCATCCCATAATGGGAATGGTTGCTACTGGTGGTGTTGTAGTGGTCTTCATTCTTGGTATAACTCAGGAACTTTTGACACGAAAACGGCTTGAGATGGCAAATAATATAAATAATGCTGCTGGAAACTTTACATCTTTATGTCTTAGAAACAGCGAAGCTGTCGGGTCAATGGGAATGCTTGGTGGAGTTAATGCAAGATGGCAATCTCTAAACAACCAAGTGATTACACTTCAGACCAAAGCAAGCAATGCTGCAGGTGTACTTCAAGCAATATCCCAAAGTTTTAGAACTGGAATGCAGGTTATAATTTATGGTGTTGGTGCATACTTAACACTAAAAAATGAGTGCACACCGGGCGTAATGATAGCATCATCAATTATTATGGGCCGTGCGTTAGCTCCTGTCGATCAAGCAATGTCAACATGGAAAATGACTCTTGAAGCTCGATCTTCATATAAGCGTCTAAATGATTTAATGAAAAAAGCTGATAACCGTATCCCAATGTCACTACCTGATCCAGTTGGAAAATTAGATGTCGAGGCAGCTTCTCTTGTTGTAAATGGTAATTATCTTCTTCGTAACATAACCTTCTCTTTAGCTCCGGGAGAGATTATGGGGCTTATTGGCCCAAGTGGTGCTGGTAAAACGACTTTAAGCCGTGTGTTGCTTGGTATCTGGCCATCAATGGGTGGAAAAGTTCGCCTTGATGGTTCCGATGTTTATACTTGGGATCAAGAGCATCTTGGAAAATTTATTGGATACCTTCCTCAAGATGTAGAGCTATTTCCAGGTACCGTTAGCCAAAATATCGCAAGGCTTGGTGAGGTTGATCCAGAGGCTGTTATTTTAGCTGCACAAAAAGCTGGAGTACATGAACTTATCCAACATTTTCCAAATGGATATGATTCAATGCTTGGTGGAGGACCTGGAAGTATAATTTTGTCAGGTGGACAGAGACAGAGAGTTGCACTTGCAAGGGCACTTTATGGGAATCCAAGACTTGTTGTTCTTGATGAGCCTAACTCTAATCTTGATGAGGCTGGAGAAAAGGCATTAATGCAGACCATCGCCATTCTAAAACATGAAAAAGTTACAACCATAATTGTAACTCACAAACCATCTATTCTTATATCTGTAGATAAGATTCTTGTTATGCAATATGGTCAGGTGGCAAGATTTGGTCCACGCCATGAGATTATTCAGATTGCAGGGCAGCCTCCCCAAACTCCCGCTCCCGCACCTCCACAACAAGCACCTCCTGTAGCAGGTGGAGCTGTGAAGCCTGTTGGAGGTAATGGAAGTGGTGGAAACGGCGGTAGTAATCCACAAACTGGTTCTGGTAATACCAATAAAACCGCATTACCTCAGTCAGTAGATATAAATAAAGGATTGGTGAACTGATATGACAAATGGAACTCCATTAGCAAAAATTCCAACAAAAAAAGTTTCAAAAAGTAGTTTGGCATTAAACAACGCTTTAGCATTAAAAAATGATATGACACAGACTTATAACCCGAGACCAGCAAGAGTTATTGTGGCTGGTCTCTTTGTAATTTTGGTATTTTTTGGTGGACTTGGCGGGGTTGCTGCTTACCTTCCCTTTAGTGGGGCAGTAATTGCCCCGGGTATAGTAAAGGTTTCTCAGGAAAAAAAGACCGTTCAACACCTTGAAGGTGGAATTGTAAGTCAAATTCTTGTTAAAGAAGGAGATCGGGTTAAGCAAGGAGATGTTCTAATTAAGCTAAAAAGCTCTCAGGTTACAGCCTCTGTCGCTCTTCTTAAAGGAAGACTTGCAGCTAAAATGATTGAAGCAGAAAGGCTTGCAGCACAGCGAGATTTTAAGAAAATTTTTTCTCCTCCCACAGATTTACCAAGCGATGTTCCTGATTTAGATAAAAAAATTCTTGCAGAGACTAAACTGTTTGAAAAGACTAAACTCTCTTTGGAGAGTCGTATTTCAAGTCTTGAGACACGTATACGCCAGCTTCAGGAAAAAATAGAAGGTACCCAAAATGAACTTAGATCAAATCAAGAGATAATCCGATCTTTTGAAGAAGAGATTAGAGCAAAAGCACCACTTGCACAAGAGAGGTATATGGACAAAGCACAGCTTCTAACACTTAGAAGGCAGCTTGCCCAGCAAAAAGGTGAGCAAGGACGTCTTGAGCAGGTGATTGCGGAGTCTAAGGTAAGTATTGAAGAGATTAAATTTTCGATTTTATCATTAGAAAACGATTACAGGCAACAGGCGGCAACTGAGTTAAGTCGTGTAAAAGATGAGATTTTTCAGATAAGCATGCAGCTCTCTCCCCAATTAGATGCAGATGAAAGGCTATCAATTAGAGCACCAGCAACTGGTATTGTAATAAATCTTGCTATCCACTCAGAGCATGGAGGAATTATCAGACCCGGAGAACCTCTTCTATATATTGTTCCTGAAAATGCAGATCTTATTATTGAAGCTCACCTAAGACAAGATTTGATAACTAAGGTATATCTTGATCAAGCTACTAAAGTTCAGCTCGCAGCTTTTAACCGTATTACAACGCCACCAATGCAAGGGTTTGTCTCTTACATATCAGCAGATAGTGTTGAGCAAAGGTTAGCTACTGGTCAAGTTACAAGTGCCTACATCATCCACGTAAAAGTTCCTAAAACAGAGCTTGAAAAACATTCAGTTTGGCTATCTCCGGGTATGCCTGCAACCTGCTTTATAGAAGGTGAGAAAAGAACATTTTTACATTATCTTATGGAGCCAATTCTCCTCAATCTTGATAATTCGCTTCGTGAGATTTTATAAACAACATACCGTTTTTTTGCCTGTTCCTATTCATGTGTTTTAATTTGTAATTAGGGCTTCCTGAATAAATCGAAATTCGTAAGCTCACTTCTCTGAGTGAGTCTCTACGAGGTTGTTTTTCTGGATTTATATCACAAAAGTACAAAAATTTGC
>JADFXA010000212.1 GCA_015233755.1 Desulfamplus sp.
GTGAATCTGCCTTATATAGGCGCATTTTATCCATCTGAATTTTACTAAATTTAGAGTTATCACTCTCATTATCTGAAGGTCCAAATGATATTTTCATCATTTGAGTTGAGAAACCAGCAAATATTATGCAAAGCATCAATATAAAAATAGCAGCTTCCCAAAAATGCCCAGAACGAAAAGCAGCCATAATAATAAAAAATTCACCAATAAATATTCCAAAAGGTGGAAACCCAGCAATACCAGTAAATCCAGCAAAAAAGGCAACAAAACTTCTTGGCATAAAATTTATCATGTTGCCTGTTTTTTTGATAAATTTAGTTCCATAACCAAGAAGAATGTTCCCAGAAGTTAAAAAGATTGAAGATTTAATTAAGCTGTGATGAATAAGACATAAAATTGCACCGTAAGCACCCATTCCACCAATGCCCGTGCCAAATGCAATAATTCCCATATTCTCAATACTTGAGTATGCAAGAAGCCTTTTGTATTCAGTCTGCTTTAGGATAAATGTGGCAGCTGCAACAATGGAAATCAGACCAAAAGCCATAAGTACGTTACCAGAAAAATCACCAAGACCAGCACTATGCATGATTTTATTAGTTTTGAAAATTCCAAGATAAGCACAGTTAAGAAGCACTCCTGATAATAGAGCAGATGCAGGACTTGGGGCTTCAGAATGTGCATCAGGAAGCCATGTGTGCATTGGAGCAAGCCCCATTTTAGTGCCATATCCTACAAGTATAAAGACAAAGCCAGTTTTCAGCCACATTGGATCAAGCTCTTTTGCAACAGATATTAAAGATGAAAAAGAGACAGGAGCATTTACCTTTCCAACATCCATAGAGATGGCAATAAAAATTGACCCTAAAAGTGCCATTGCAATACCAACTGAACAGATAATCACATATTTCCATGTAGCTTCAAGAGATGCTGTTGTTCTGTGAGAGTAAATAAGAGGCGCACTTGCAATTGTTGTAGCCTCTATTGCAATCCACATAACCATAATATGATCAGATAGAGTTACCATAGTCATGGTCGATAAAAATATCAGCATTGAGCCAATGAAAATATTTTCAGACTTTATTTGCTCATTATGCAATATATGTAATGGCTCAGATATTAGTAATTGCGGAGTATGAAGGTGTGAATATGAAGAGAGAGTCTCTTCATATTGAAGATAAGCTGATGAATATATGGAAATCAGAAAAAATAGAAAAGATATGACAAGCAAAGACAAAAGCCCCTCTGGAGTGAGTGCAAAATAATCTGAAAAAGGTATCTCAGGACGCTCTATCCATAAAATAATTGAAGTCATAAGATGGATGACACCAATTGTAATAAGCAGATTCCGCCCCACTTTTTTAGGAAGAAAAAAGGCAATTATACCGACAAGAAATGGAAGAACTATTAAAATTTTAACCATGATAAGACAATCTATTCCTTTAATTCACTTAAAAATGCAGTGTCAACATCATCAAATTTCTGTTTCATGTTCTCAAGCATTATAGCCATAATCATAACGCCCGCAAGTACATCAAGCAGAATACCAAACTCTACAATATGATGAGTGCCCATTGAAAATGTTGTTCCGACAAGATATATGCCGTTTTCCATCATAAGATAACCAAGAACCATAGCTATAGCGTTTCTTCTTGCCATTAAAATAAACATTCCAGTTACAAGAATCGTAATAGCTGTTGGCATCAGAAGCACACTGCTTGTGGTTGCTGGTAAAACTAACTGCTTGTTTATAATAGATGCGGCAACAATTAGAATAAGACCAGCAAACAATGAAGCATTATATCCAATTATTGGCTGAACTTCACGGCGGATAGCAATCTTTCTTATCAAAAAGTAGATGCAAAGCGGAAGAATAACTCCTCTTATTGTCATGGTAAAAAGATAAAAGGTTACAGCAGTGCTGGTTACATTGTGGTCGATAAAGATAGGCACTATTGATACTACTATGCCTTGAAAACCAACAACTTTGATAAGTCCAGGCAGACGGCTTGAGCCAAGAGCAAAAAGGCTTGATAGAAGTGCTAAAGATAAAACCGTATCAACTGAGTAGATCATTTTATAAACTCCATAGTTATAACAGTTGCAAAAAAAGCTAATGCAAAAGATGTAAGGATAAATTTGGGGACTTTGCTCATTTTATAACGAGCAACTACTGACTCCATAACTCCAACGCAAACATAAACAACCATGATAGAAGATAGACCTAAAATAAGAGAGTGGGGGGAAATTATACCTTCTCTTTGAAAAGGCAAAATAAGGCTTGATACCATATTTGAGTAGAAAAATAGCTTTATAAAAGCACCAAGTTCAATAAATGCAAAATCAGGGCCGCTGTGGTCAAGAACCATTACTTCATGGATCATTGTAAGCTCGAGGTGAGTTGCAGGATCATCAACTGGAACACGGGAATTTTCTGTTAACAGTACGATAAACAAAGAGATAATTATAAAGACCATTGATGTCCCAGTCATATCCCAAAGATGTGATGAAGAGGAACCTGAAAAATAGTCAGCAAGGCTTAAATGGCTATTTAGCTTGTAAAACAGAATGAAAATCATAAACATTGTGGCTTCGCAGATTATTGGAAAAAATGCCTCTCTTGCTGCCCCCATACCTTCAAATGGTGAGGCTGTATCCATTGCAGCTGCAATTGTGAAAAATCTTCCCAATCCAAAAAGATAAAGCACGAAGATAACATCGCCTTCAAATGAAAAAATAGGTCTATATCCCAAGATAGGCAAAAACATCAAAGCAGTTACTGCAGATGAGAGGGAGATAATTGGTCCCAACTTAAATATAAATGTCGTGCTTTTGCTATAAACAGAACCTTTTTGAAAGAGCTTTATTAGTGTGTAGTAGTTTATAAAAATTGGAGGTCCCTTTTTCCCTCCGAAAAAGGCTTTTATTTTAAGAATCACCGCAGAGAAGAAAGGTGCAATGGTAATTCCAAAAATCCAGAGTAGTATAGATTCAATCATAAATGTCCCCAATTATTTCTTCATAATATCTTTTAACGAATAAAAAAAGCTCATTATAGTATAAAAATCAAACAAAAAACATCGCAACAACTATAGCAAAAAGTATATACCCAATATATAAATGAATCTCTCCATTTTGAATCCAGTGGAGCTTATCAAACAGGAATAATAAGGGTTTAAGAGTTACGCTATCCATGTAAAGTTCGGCAATATCATTTACTCGGCTATTGTAGGTAGCTCTTCCAGCAATTCTACCCTTTACAGGTAGATGATCTTCACGCAAAGGCACAAAAGGTCTAAAAAATTCAATAATTGAAGCAGAATAAGATGTACCCGTATACTGCATTTTAACTGTAGGTTTTGTAAATCCACAGCCCCATGTAGTTGCCGTTGTAACAATCTTATTTTTATATAAGATATTACGAATCATTACAATAAAGAGAGTTATTGCAATAAAAAATAATGCTGCGCCAGAAATTTTACCTGAGATATTAACCATTGTTTGTGCATTAGAATTCCATGCCTCTTTTGAAATCTCTAAAATAGATAGAGATTCAAGTGCTTTCACAGTCATTAAAACGGGAAATTCAGGGAATATGCCAATAACAATGCAGAATAGAGCAAGAATTATCATTGGAAAAAGCATAAAAAAACCTTTTTCATTAACATTTTCAGCAGCATGAGTTCTTGGCTCGCCCTGAAATACAACTCCAACAACCTTTGTGAAACAGGCTAAGGCAAGAGCACCAATAATGGCAAGGCTAATGATAGCAAGAGTTTCCACGTTAAATCTGCCAATAGCAAATGCCATTTTACCACTAAAAATACCTTGAAAACCTCCCATATAGATAAAAAATTCACTTACAAAACCATTAAATGGAGGAAGTCCTGAAATAGCAAGAGACCCTATAAGGAAAGTTGAGCCTGTTACCTTCATATTTTTAAGAAGCCCGCCAAGTGCATCAATTGAGCGTGAACCTGTTTTATGCAAAACAACTCCAGCACCCATAAAAAGAAGAGACTTAAAAATCGCATGATTTAAAACATGGAGAAGCCCGCCTATAAAACCCAAATTAGCCATTAAAGGATTTTTTGATGAAATGCCAACCATACCAATTCCAAGACCAATTAAAATTATGCCAATATTCTCCATACTTGAATATGCAAGTAATCTTTTAATGTCGTGCTGCCCCAAAGCATAGATGACCCCAATTATACCTGAAATCACTCCGGCAAAAATGACTATAATGCCTATAGTTTCTGAATTATCCATTGTTTGAGAATATGAATTTAGCAAAAAATATACTCTTATAATTCCGTAAATACCCATTTTAATCATAACGCCAGACATGAGTGCTGATATATGGCTTGGTGCTGCTGGGTGTGCATGAGGAAGCCATACATGGAATGGAAAAACGCCAGCTTTTGATCCAAATCCAATA